>CAVRMZ010000050.1:0-47347 GCA_963722445.1 uncultured Bacilli bacterium
TTCTCGATGAAGGCCACGACCACGACCTTGGAGAACTTGGGGGCGCTGATCCGGTTGGAGACCTTGCCGCCTGCCATGATGATGACGCAGTCTCCTTCCTTGTCCGACAGGGGAAGGGCCATGCACATGGTGTAGCAGTTGCCGCAGAACATGCAGCGCTCTTCTTTGATTCTTGACCTTCTTCGGCCTCTCCGTCTTGGAAGGTGAGATGGCTGCTGTCGGGCAGGCAGCGATGACCAGCGGGATCTCGCACACCTTCTCAGAACCTCGCTGTCGACGATCGGAGGCTTCCTGTGGTAGCCCAGAAGGGCGATGTCAGAGCAGTGAACAGCGCCGCACATGTTGAGGCAGCACGCCATGGACACCCTCACCTGGGCGGGAAGCGTCATGCTCTGGAAATACTCAAAGAGTTCATCCATCACCGCCTTGACCATGGCGGAAGCATCGGTTGCCGGAGTGTGGCAGTGGATGTATCCCTGGGTGTGAACGATGTTGGTCACGCCGGCGCCTGTTCCGCCGATGGGGAATTTGTAACTTCCGGAAACGTGTTTCCTGCTATTCAGGTCCTTTTTCAGGGCCTGAACTTTGTCCAGGCTGTCCACCATGAACTCAATGTTGTTGCGTGTGGTGAAACGGAAATAGCCGTCGCAGTACTTGTCTGCAATGTCGCAGATCTCACGCACATTCTCGACCGTCATGAACCGGGCACCGCCGGCTCTGACTGTGAAAACCTTGTCCCCGCTTTCTGCGACATGAACCAGGATGCCGGGCTCCAGGATCTCATGGTATTTCCATTTCCCGTAGTTCTTCTGAATGAGGGCGGAAAGTATTGCCAGAAGTGTCTGCGCGGCCCAAGGTCCGTGAGCCTGTTCTCCATGGGTTTTTGAGGATTAAACAGTCCCAATTTATCCTGTGATAATGCCATATTTCGTCCCTCCTATCTGGACTGTGTCTTGTGTCTGATAATCTTTGATGTCTCTCTTGACCATCCGCCGGGAACATCTTCCTCTTTCCAGAAGATGTAGGGGTTGGATCGAGGTTCCTTGACATCTGAGGCATCGCGGGATGTTCAGGTACCTCAAGGAGCTTCTCGAATGCCCTGTCTCTGGATGAGTTCGCCCAACCGCTCACGGTTCTTGCCTTCTTCCATCCACCATTCCCAAACCGGCTCTATGACTTCCTTGATGTTGTCATAGGGAGCCTCGGCCTTCATAAAGGGAATGGTCAGGAGGGACATCTGCGCGCCTTCCAGAATGGGCGCCTTGGCGCCGAAGAGGATGGACACACCGGTATCTTTCCCGGCCGCAACGCTCGCGGCATCACGTTGATGCAGTGCATGCAGCGGTTGCATTCCTTGTTGTCAATCATGAGCTTTCCGCCCTCCATCCACATGCACTCGGTCGGGCAGAGGCCGATCACTTCCTTCTCAATGTCAAACTTGCCCCAGTCTCTTTCCTGCGTGGGCTCCGGCGTTGGGCTTGATCTCACCGCCGATGTATGCTTTAACGGCCTTCTGATCGATCCGGATGTCGTCTTTCCAGGTTCCGATAAAGGACATGTCCGAACGGGCAATCGAGGCGACACAGCAGTTCGGGCATCCGTCAAACTTGAATTTGAACTTGTAGGGGAATGGAGGACGGTGCAGATTCATCCTGATAGTGATTGGTCAGTTTCATAGCACATATCCTGCGTATCATAGCAGGACCATTCGCAGCGGGCCTTGCCGATGCAGCAGGAAGGGGTCCGGAGGTTTGAACCTGATCCGCCCAGATCCTGGCTGAGCACATGGGTCAGCTCAAAAAAGATGGGCTCCAGTTGGTCGGTAAAGGTGCCGAGGAAAATGATATCGCCCGTTGATCCGTGGAGGTTCATCATGCCGCTTCCCGGTACTCCCAGAGATCGCAGAGGGTTCTGCAGATAGTCCGTGTTGTAGAAATTAGCTGCCCGGCTGATTGACACGCATGGTGTGGAAGTGGGCAATGGCGGGAACTGTTCCTGGAGGTCGGAGTATCGTCCGATGACGCCGCCGCCATAACCGAACACGCCGACGATGCCGCCGTGCTTCCAGTGGGTTTCGCCGTGCTTATAGGACAGCTCCATGAGACCGAGCACGTCGTCCGCCACTTCGACAGGGATCTGGTAGTCAATTTTGGATTCGGGTATCGCGCGATGTTTCGGCCAGCGCTTTAATGTCCGAAACAAAGCTCGGCCACGGGCCGCTTTCCAGCTGGTCCAACAAGGGAGTTGGGTGTTTTGCCATCATCTACCTCCGTTGTGAGTTGAGATTAACGCTCGGGGAACACCGAAAGCCTGCAGCAAGGGAGAAAACGGTCCACCTCCTCTCTCGATCGGATGATAGTGCCGTCGTTCTATACGGATATTGCGAGATCATGAAAGACCGGCAAGATTTCCTCTATCAGTTCAAATCTACGGCTATAAAGACGAAAAGGGCGCCCTGAACGCTGAAATCATGGGCATTTTCACGGATTGCCCATCTTGTGGCGAGGCGAACCGAAAACACCGCATGTTGCGGGGGTCAATTCCGGTCGAAGGCGGCCGACAGAAGCCGCACGTGCTCCGTCAGCTCGGCTTGGGCGAGCGCCCGCTCGGCACTGTCGGGCGCGAAGCTGCGGGCGACGACATCCGCGCACAGGCCCTCGACCAGGTCCGCGGAACACCGTGAGAGATAGCGCTCGAAAAGCCCGGCAAAGGGCAGGGGGAGACCTTCCGGAAAGGGTTTTTGCGCCAGCGCCGCCAGCACCCCCTCCACCGTGGCGCCGGTCGCCTCAGGGCCGGACCACGCCATGTCGCCTGTCCCGTCCAGCCGATCGAGCCGCGTGCGCACGCTGAGTTGCGGAACGGAAGAAGACCAGGCAGGCGTTCAGCAGCCCCTGCACATCCGAGGGCGGGCGCCCGAAGACCGGGCGAAACTCGCGCGCGGTCACCAGGCGCACCCCGGCCTCCCCTGGACCGTCGCGCACGACGAAGTCCCCCGCCGCGTGGTGCCAGGACCCGATCGCCTCGAAGCTCTCCAGATCCAGGTAGGAGGTCAGGATGTGTGCCGCCTGCCGGTAGACTGCGGCCACCTGCGAAGGCGGGAGCAGGCGGTTGCCGCCCTCCGCATCCCAGAGAATCATTCCGAGGCCGCCGTCCGGGCGATGCGTGAGGTGGAACTCGTGAAAGCCGCTGAACCATTCCGCCAGCATGCACCCCAGCCTCACCCCCGGGCGGCACTCCACCTCGCCCCACCCGTAAACTTCCGGGAGAAAGGGGGCCGGGGTTTTCCGGGCCAGGCGCCGCAAGACCTTCTGCTCACGACTAGGAGCGTGCGGCCGTCCGCGGAGAGAGCCACGTTGACGACCCATTCGGCCTGCACCCCGGCGGCGGACGCCTCCACCCGTGCGGGGTGGTAGTGTTCGCCGTGCTTGGCGAGAAAGACGCGCCACTCGGCCGGAACAGGAGGCAATCCCTTTTGCCGGAGCGCCCGCTCGACCGCCTCCCGCCCAACCCCCTCCAGAAAGCCGCGTACCCCCAGGAAGTAATCCCCGTAGGTGCACGCGCGCGGGCCCGCCTCCGGGGAGGGCCGGCGGGCGACGGGCAGGAACGACGACCACGCCGGATGGTCGGGATCGACCGGCTGGTCTAATGCATCCAGGAAATAGCGATATGTCGGGTGCGGGCTCAAGGGGTCCCGGCGGGCGCGGTCAGGCCGACTGGCCCCGGTGCTCTTCGATTTCCCGCCGAATCTCCGGGGCCACGTCGTATCCGAGCTCGGCCGCCTGCTCGCAGTGCCGGCCGGCGAGCTCGAAATCGCCCTTTTCCAGGTATGCGATGGCGAGATTGTTGTGGGCTGGAGCGAAATCCGGGGCGAGCTTCAGGGCCTTGTAGGCCTCGATGGCTTGGTCGACCATGCCTTTCATGAGATAGGCGTTGGCCAGATTGGCAAAAGCCTGGATGTAGCGGAAGTTGAAAAAAACGTGGCGCGTTCGAGGTTCTCGATGGCCGCGTCGACGTTGCCGCGCTGCAGCTCGATGAAGCCGATGTTGCCGTAGCCTTCCGAAAACCCCGGCCGCATCTTCACCGCCTTGCGGTTGAATTCCAGGCATCCGTCCGGTGCCCCACGGTTCAGGCGGATCCCGCCCAGCAGGACATAGGCCTCGGCCAGGTTCGGGCTGTTCTCGACCGCCGCCATCAGCTCGCGCTCGGCCTCTTCGAACCGCCGCTGCCCCATGTAGCCCACCGCCAGGTTGTAGTGCGAGTTGCCGCACTCCGGGTTCTGGGCCACGGCGGCCTCGTGTTGCCGGATGAATTCGTTCACGTCTTTCGGGAGTGCCATGGTATGTGTCCTCACGGTTCGGAATGGACCCACACAAGGTTATGCGCGGGCGCGGGGTTGTCAAAGCATGCGCCCCGTTGCGCTTACGGCAACGCATGATCGATGTCAAGAACCGATCGCAAATAGGTTCAGGCCGGTTCCGGTCGCCGGGCCGCGGTTTTCGCTTGACATCGTTCGGCCTTTCTCTTACCAAACCGCGGACGTCACGCTCATCCATCAAACGCGCCGCGGACGACCGACGGTGCCGCCAAGGGGGAACCGATGAAAGCCGGCTGCTACACCGCACTCATCACGCCCTTCCAGGGGCAGGCCGTCGACTGGAAAGGGCTGGACCAGCTCGTCGAATTCCAGATCGCCTGCGGCATTACCGGCGTCTTGGCCGTGGGGACGACCGGCGAGAGCCCGGTGCTCGGCTGGGACGAGCATAACCTGGTCACAAAAAAGATTGCCCACGGGTGCCACAACCGGTGCCTGTGCATCGCCGGCACCGGCAGCAACAACACGGCGGAGACCATAGAAGGCACCCGGCATGCCGTGAAGTACGGGGCGCAGGCGGTGCTCCTGGTCGACCCGTACTACAACGGCCCGAGCTTCGCTCGAGATCCGGCGCGAGTACATGGGGCCGGTCGCCGGTGCGTTCCCGGAGGTCGAATCATTCCGTACGTCATCCCCGGCCGCACGGGCACGCAGCTCCTGCCCGAAGACCTCGCACTGGCCTACACGGAGTGCCCGAACGTCGGCACGGTCAAGGAGGCGACCGGCAGCATCGAGAACATGCGCCGCACCCGCGCGTGCTGCGGACCGGACTTCACGATCCTCTCGGGCGACGACCCGCTCACGGTCGAGATGATGACCGACTCCCGGGTGAGTGCTGCGGGGGTGATCTCGGTCGCCTCGAACGTGGCGCCCAAGGCCGTGACCGAGATGGTCGGCCTGCTGATGGCCGGCCGCGAGGCCGAGGCACGGGCGCTGGCCGCCAAGCTGGAGCCGCTCTTCAACCTGGTGACGGTCAAAACCACCGAGACCACCCGCTTCGGCGAGGTGGTCTGCCGTGCACGCAACCCGCTGGCCTACAAAACCCTCATGGCACTGCTGGGCATGCCCTCGGGCGGGTGCAAGCCGCCGCTCGGCCGAATGACCCGCAAGGGGCTCGCCCAGGTGGTCGAGACGGCCGAGACCGTGCAGCGCAAGGCCCCCGAGCTGTTCCAGCCGATCGCGGACCACTTCGGGGTGAACGTCGAACAGCTCGAGCCCGAGATACAGGGAAGGGCTCTGCTACGAGGCGTACTGAAAAGCGGCGTCTCAGGCCGTGATCCGGCGTTGCGCGGCACTTTCGTGAATGCTCACATGCTGTCCACGTGCTGCCGCTTCCCGAAAGGCCGCGCGCCTTGGCTGACGGCCTGATACTTGCTTTTCGGGGAACTGCTTCGACCTTCTGGCTTCTTGCGGGAGCGCTCAGATTTGCTCTGGGCCCAAGGGGCCCTTCGCCTCCGCATAATCTCGCTTATTCCCTTTTGGCCGTCCCTTCCGGCGCTTTATCCTTGAAGAGAATCCCCTTGAGCCAGCCGAGGCCGAATTCCAGCAGCGCCGCGTCGTCGCCGCGCAGCCGGCTGAAGGTCTTGTCCCTCCACCGGGGTGCGTTGCAGAAACGAGCTCTCGAAGACGAAGTCGCGGAACTTGTCGATGTTGTAGCTCGCCAGGAGAACATCTGCTTGGCCTGCTCGGTCCAGCGCATGTTCGGCGGGAACGAGCGCATTGCGGACGATCAGGTCCGCCCACTGGGCGTTGACGCGGTCGCGGACGTCCACCCCCTGGTCCTGGCGCCACTCCAGAACGGTCCAGGAGCGGTCCTCCTCGAACCCGAGGCAGTGCGCCTCGCGCACCATGAAAAAAAACTCGTCGCCCTCGGCGTCGTGGATGAGGATTGCGACCTGATCCTTCATTTTGAAGGGGTGGACTATTATTCTGAGGTTTATGTCAATGGGATGCTGGCCCTCATAAGCGAGGATGGGAATTGCGGTTATGAAGTGGTGGCGACCCCTTTCCTGAAAAAAGGCGAAAACGAAGTGACCGTTTTTTGCTTCGATCCGGGGGAGGACCGTTCCATCCCTCGCGGGAAGCAGGATTGGGAAGAGCAAAGCCATGGCATTTGGTATACCCGCACGAGCGGGATCTACAAACCCGTGTGGTATGAGATCGCGAGCAAAAAGCGGATTTCGCGTTTTTATGTTTCGACCGCTCTTGAAAAATACGAAGTGCGGCTTAACGTTGAATGCACTTGCCGAAAAGGGCGTCTTGAGGCGGAAGTGGTTTCGGAAGAGAGCGTCGCCTCTTTTTCCTTCGCTCTCAAAAGCGAAAGGGGCAATTACCTTTTCGCCTTGAAAGACGATTTCGTCGATGATCGCCTTTGGTCTCCGGAGAACCCCTATCTCTTTCCGCTAAAGCTGTCCCTTTTTGACGAAAAAGGCCATAAGGTCGATGAGGTTAGTTCCTATTTGGCTTTTCGCGAGATTCGTTCCGAGGGCGGCAAGGTTCTTCTCAATGGCCAGCCCATTTACGAGAAACTCGTGCTGAACCAAGGCTATTATCCCGACGGAATATTGACCGCCCCCAGCATTGAAGCGATGGTGAACGACATCGATGCCATCAAGGCGATGGGCTTCAATGGCTGCCGGATCCACCAGAAAATCGAGGATCCTTATTTTCTCTATCTTTGCGACAAGAAGGGCTTGTTGGTTTGGCAAGAATGCCCGGCTGCCTATGGTTATGATTCCTATGCCCCCCGGCGGCTATTGAATGAGTGGATCAATATCGTCAAGGCTTCCTATAATCATCCTTCAATCGTGGCCTATACCCCTCTCAACGAATCCTGGGGCGTCGAAGGCATCCCTTTCGACAAAGAGATTCAAGCGCATGCCCTTTCGCTTTATTACTTGATTCACAGTTTGGATTCCACGCGCCTCGTTATCTCCAACGACGGCTGGGAGCAATGCAAGACCGATTTGCTGACCATTCACAACTATCGCCACGGCGAGAAAGGCGACAAAGCTCAGTATCGGCGTTTCAAGGAGGCGCTTTCGACTCGGGAGAGCATCATCCGCTATGAGAACATCAACCGCTTTATCCTTAATCCGGGTTATTGCGATGAGGGGCAGCCGATTATTTTAAGCGAATTTGGCGGCGTGGCTTTTCAAAAAGACACGGGCGGGAAAGCCTGGGGCTATACAACCTGCGCCGACGGGAAAGATTACGAAAAAGAACTCCGCCGCATTTATAAAGCCATCGCCGCTTCCCGCTGCCTCGCCGGCGTATGCTATACCCAATTCACCGATGTTGAGCAAGAGGTCAATGGCTTATTGACCTATGACCGCAAATTCAAAATCGACCCTTCGATCGTCAAAGAGATCAATGATGGCCTTTCGATGCCGCGAGGAGGCAAAAAATGAAGAAACCAAAAAACGAAAACGCTGTTGAAACGGAAGCCCTGCCTCTTGATGGGAAAGCCGTCATGACCCGCAAAGAGGCCGCCTCCGCCCTCAAAGCGCATGAAAACAAAGTCTCCAACGGCGATGTCGCTTCCTTCGTTTCTCTGCGGAACATCAGCAAGATCTATCCCAATGGAGTCCAAGCGGTCTATGATTTCAACCTCGAAATCAAGCGGCATGATTTCATTGTTCTCGTCGGCCCATCGGGATGTGGCAAATCCACGACCCTTTCCATGATCGCCGGATTATCCGATATCACGACGGGATATCTTTACATCGACAAGGTCCTTTCCAATTACCTGCCAAGCAAGGATCGCGATATCTCGATGGTGTTCCAAAGCTATGCCCTTTATCCTCAGATGACGGTTTTTGACAATATCGCCTTTCCTCTTAAAGTTCGGCGCTATCTTAAGCCTGTCGTATGCGAAGAAATCGTAGCCAATCAAGACATCATCAAAGCTTTTGGCGATGTTCATCGGCTTTCGAATGCGTTAAGCGAGGCTTCAGACAAGAAAAAGAACCTCGGTCGCGCTTTTGACTATGTGGCTTCGAAACTGAAGATTTCGGATGTGGCCGCCAAAAAACTTTTGAAATTGAAGGTTTCTTCGGAACCGGATTTGGAAGCGAAAAAACCCGCCGCTCTTGCAAAGGCGCGGGCTGCGATCCAAAGCGTAGACGCCAAACTCGCTCAACGCGGCTTGTCCGTTTCGCCAGAAGGCGCGATCGCTAAAGACGGGAACGTTCTTCTGAAAAAGCGTCGTTTGACCAATGGCGAGATTCGCGAAAAGGTCTACGAAGCGGCCGAAATGCTGGATCTAGGAGCCTATCTCGATCGACGCCCCAAAGAACTGTCGGGCGGCCAAATGCAAAGGGTTGCTTTGGGTCGGGCCATCGTTCGGGACGCCAAGCTTTTCCTGATGGACGAGCCTTTGAGCAACCTTGACGCCAAACTCCGAGTGGCCATGCGGAGCGAGATCGTCCGTCTTCATGAAAAAATCGGGGCTACGACGATCTATGTCACCCACGACCAAACCGAAGCCATGACCATGGCGACCAAAATCGTGGTCATGTCAAAAGGCTGGATCCAGCAAGTTGGGGAACCTCAGGAAGTCTACTCGCATCCCAAAAATCTTTTCGTCGCGACTTTCATCGGAAGCCCCGCGATGAACATCTTTGATGGGACTTACAGCCATGGCGTCGTTGCGTTCGCCAACGGCTATGCGGTCGATCTTGGATCCGATTTCGCCAAGGCCCACGACGATTTTTACCATGACAAGATCGTTGAGTGCCAAAGAATGCTGGAGACCATCGACGATTCAAAAGAAAAAGCAGCTCTAAGAATCTTTGCAGGGCTCAAGCCTTTGCTGAAGCCTTTTGAGGCGGAAGGCCTTCTTCGCCAATTGGGGGAGATTCGCTCCCTTATTGAGCCTTTGCACAAAAAAAGCCGAGAAAGGATTCTGGCCTCGATTGATCAAGCGGCCTCTTTGATCAAAGGCGCTTCTCGCGAGAGCCGGGATATCCATGATGCCTTGCTTGTCTTGGAAAGGGTCTTGGCTAACGTCGAAACGATCGATCCAAGCGATATTGCCAAAATCCATAGCGCTCAAGCCTTTGGCGAGCAAGCCGCCGTTCCAGAAGCTTCGACTTTGTCCTACGCCGGGACCCGCCATGTCTTCTTGATTGGCAAATGGAAAGCCAAAATTAAAAATCGCGCGGAAGCAAAGCCCGTTGGGAAATCCATCGTTTCGCATCCCAAAGAATACATTGAGAGTTTGCTGCTTTTTTACGAGCAGGCCCTCAAAGGTCCGCATCCAGTCAAGCTCGGGATCCGCCCAGAGCATATTCATATCGACGAGGAATATGGGAATCCCGCCAAGACCAAGCCTTTTGAAGTCGAGGCTTCCGTCGTTGAGCTCATGGGAAGCGAATTGCTGATTCACGCCGAATGGAATGGCGCCGACATGATCGCCAAGATTTCGACGGGGACCCTCGTCAAGGCCCACAGCAAAGTCCGATTGTCTTTTAACGGGACCAAACTTCATGTTTTCGATGCCCATAGCGGGGAGACCATCCGGTAACCCTATGTCTTTCCGGAAAAGAGTCTCTCTTAAAGGAGTCGCGGAAGCGCTCGGCCTTTCGATCAACACCGTTTCGCGCGCGCTTCGCGATTGTTCCGACATTTCGGCGGGGACGAAACTCAAAGTAAGGCAAAAAGCAGAGGAACTTGGTTATTATTCTCCTAGGAAAATCGCGGCCGTGGCCTATGGGAAACGCCCAAAATGCCTTGGAATCGTTCTTGATGAGATAACGAACTCCTATTTCCTCAAAGTCACCAAGGAACTGACCGACTGCTTTTGGGGAAAAAAGGAGGAAGTCCTTATTTTCCCCACGAGCCGGCAATATTTGGATATCGAGGGAATCAATAATTGCCTCTATCATTCGGTTGATCTTTGCCTCAGCTTTCTCGAGGTCGAGAATTCGGCCATCCGTTACGCCAAGGAAATGGGCATCAGGATCATTTTGGTGGGGCGGGAGAGCAAGTCGCCCGATCTCAGCGATATATACGCCGATGACTATAATGGGGGCGAGTTGGCAAGCCGTTATTTGATTTCTAAGAAATGCTTGTCTCAAATGTATATCGGCCTCGATGCTTTGGAAGTTAATTTCCGGCGCTTCAACGGCTTCCTTGTCAACAGCCAAAAAAGCGGTATTTCGGTCCTCTACTATGATTGGGCGGAGCTTGACAAAGCCGCGGACCAAATCCTAAAAGCCCACATCAATGGCGTTTTTTGTTTCAATGACGAATTGGCCGTGAAACTCATCGACAAACTCAGGGAACGGAAAGCCGATTTATCCAAGATTCACATCGTGGGTTTCGACAACATTCTCCATGAAACCGGCTATGCCGATTATAAATTTGCTTCCATTTCGGCTGATTATCCCCATTTGATCAAAGAAGTTTCTTCTTTGGCTTTGAAGGAACTGGAGAAGACCCCTGAAAAGGCCACCAAGATGAAAATCGGGGTCAAACTCGATGCGACGTATGATATGAAATAGGAGGTTTTTGGCTATGAGAAATCGGAAAAAAATTTGGCCGATGTTGTTTTTTGGGGTTTTTGCGCTTTGCGGGTGTTCCCTTAATGGGGCAGCCTCAAGCGGGGGCGGAGCGGCTTCCGCGGATTCCTCGTCCGGAATCATCGGCCTCTCGTCTTCTACGACAAAGGCCTTTGACAACGGGACTTACGCCAATGCGATTTTGCCTCTCACGAAAGATGGACGCGAATACAAAAGCGAAATCGCCGACCCTTCTACGATCGTTAAGGGAGAGGATGGCTATTATTATGTCTTTTCCACCCTCCGAAGATGTTTTCGAAGCACCGATTTATGCCTGTGGTATGTCTATAGCGAATCGGTGATCAGCCGGCCGACGTGGGGCGATGACATGGCTTCCAATCCCGACGTTTGGGCCCCAGACGTCATCAAAATCGGAGAGAATTGGATTTATTATTATTCCTTAAGCGCCTGGGGCGGACCTTGTGGCATTGGCTACGCCACCGCGGATGACCCCTCGGGGCCGTGGACAGACCACGGCTGCCTTTTCAAGTATTCGGAATTGGGAATATCAAATGCGATCGATCCGTGCGTCTATGTCGAAGATGACGGGATGGTTTACATGGCTTCTGGCTCTTTTGGGGGAATCTACCTTTTTCAGCTGACGGCCGATGGCCTGGGGTTTGAAGGGAGCAAGGCGTATCAGAAGGCCAACAAAATCCTTATCGCTGGAACGGACTATGAAGGCAGCTATATCGTGAAACGGGGCGAATACTATTACCTTTACGTCAGCGCTGGCAGCTGCTGCGAAGGATCCAGTTCGACTTATCGGGTGTATAGCGGCCGCTCCCAAAAAATAAGCGGGCCTTATCTTGACGAAAAAGGCAACCCGCTTACCGCTTCGGCTTCTACCGCCACAAGCCTCGTCGTGTGGGCTGGCATGGGCTCGGGCCGCCAGGTGATCGGCCCCGGTCATAATTCGGTTTTCCAAGATGATAAGGGCCAAGACTGGCTCATTTATCATTCTTATACGGATATCGACAATTTCGCGGCGCGGCATCTCATGATGGATAAACTCATTTATGATGCGGGCGGCTTTCCTTTCATCGATGGGAAAAAACCGAGTTATGAAGAGGAACTCGCCGGCCCTTCCCTTGCGATGAAATGACTTATCAAAGGGGGACTCTTGGTTCCTCGTGGCATTTGTTCCTAGGCAAACCGCTTTGGGACAAGGAGGGTAATCTTTGTGCCCAAGACGCCGAACTCTCTTCTGAAACTGAAATAGACGACCCTATTGTTTATCGCTGATATAAAGCAAAAAGGAGCGAAAGAGATGAAGAAAAAGAAATATCTTGCGATTCTGATGCTAACCAGCTCGCTGGCCGCCTGCGGGAACGTCAAGACAGGAAGCGACCTCACTTCGGATTCTTCCAGCGAAAACGGCTCTGCGGCCTCGTCCTTGAGGAGCGATGGTTCTTCCGATGATTCCCTTCTTCTGGAGCATGATCCCATGAAAGACACTTATGGCAACGCGATGAAACTTCCGCCCACAGGATCGAGCCAAGAAGCGGCAGATCCATTTATCTTTCGGTGGAATGGAGTTTATTACCTTTATGTCACCACCGGAGGAAATGGAATCCGAGGTTATCAATCCACCGATTTGATCAACTGGGAACGCGTTCAAGCCGAAGGCCTCGCTGCTGGCTACGTTTACGAGTATTCAAAAGACACGGGCGGGAATAAGCCTTCTAGCGGCACTCCATACGCCCCAGAAGTGACGTATTTCAACGGGAAGTTTTATCTCGTCACGTCTCCAAGCGGAAAGGGGCACTATATTCTGGAATCCGATTATCCGGAAGGACCCTTTGAATCCATCACGGACAATTTGGGGAAAAGCATAGACGGGGATTTCTTTCTTGATGGAGATGAGCAGCCTTATCTCTTGACGGCAGGGAGCTCTTCCATTGTGATGTACAAACTCGGCGATGATTTTTCGAGTTTTGAAAAAGTGAATGGGACCTCAACGGTTTTTTCGCAATCCCTGACAGCTTGCCATATCGGGGATTGGAATGAGGGCCCTTATGTCCTTCATCGGAATGGGGCCTATTACGTTACTTACACAGGAACCCATTTTCTTTCCCCAACCTATCGCGTTGATTACGCCTATGCCCCCCAAGGGAGCGATCCTTCGAAATCTTCGAGTTATGAAAGGGAAGACACGGTTCTCCTCTCAACGGAGTCGACTTATCGGGGCTTAGGCCATTCTTGCACGGTTCTTGGCCCTGATATGGACAGTTATTACATCGCCTACCACAATCTGGAGCTCAACAATCAACGCTTTCTCAATCTCGAGCGCCTTTCCTTTAGTGGTTCGAGAATGGTGGCCAACGATGTCAAAAGAGAAGGCAACTTCGTTCCTTCTTCCCCTGATTTTTCGTCTATCGATAAAAGCGGTTTGGCAGAGGACGGGCAATTTCTTCTTTCCCCTTCTTCGGCAAAGGCGGAATTTACCGTCGAATACACCGCGATTGGCGAGGGGCGCATGGTTTTTGATTATCTTGACGGAAGTCATTATGCCTATATCGCCCCGGATTATGAGAACAAGAAGATCGAGCTTTATTCGGTTATGAATGGCACCTCTTCCTTGACTGCCAGCGTTGCTTTGAACCACGTTTTCGATTCCAAGGTTTATCACACGATTCGCCTTTCCTATGCTTCCGGTTTGATGAACTTGTATTTTGATGGAATGGAAAAAGCGAGCCTGGTTCAGGCATCTTTTAGCGGTGGCAGAATGGGTTATGTCAAAGACTCCTTTGACTTGATTGGCTATACCGCCTTTAGCAACGTGGGAATGGGGACGAGCGATAAAAAAGAATACAACGATCGTTTGATTCTCGCCAACGCTTATGACGAGAAACTATCTTCCTTAAGCGCCGGAAGCGGCTTGTCGGAAGTTGAAAAAGGAGCTTATCGGATCGGCGGGAGTTATAACATCGAGCTGAAAAGCAAAGGCGATCGGGCAACTTATCGGATTTATTCTCCGGCGAACGGGGATTATGAGATCGATTTGAGAGTTCCTGCTTCCAGTTTGGGCAAAAGAATAGGTCTTCGAAGCGATGGCGGAGAAATCTTAATCTCTGTGATCCCTAATGGTTCTCCCCGGGTTTCAACGGGGGATGTTCTTCTCAACGTTGCGACTTTGTCCCTCGCGGAAGGGCAGCATAATCTATCCTTATACGATGTTGGGGATGATGTTTCTTTTGGTGAAATCAATCTAGTTCAAAGCCAAGATAACGACGTTTTTGCGGAGATTTTCAATTCTTCGTTCGATCCTTCTTCTTATATCGTGCGGGGGTCGTTATCTTCTTCCGAAGAAGGCCTTTCGTTTGACTCTTCCTGCGTCAATGGTTTATTAACCGCTTCCTCTTATCGAAATGAAACCGTCACCGCTTCTTTGAAAGCGAATGAGTTTCTTTCCAATGGATTTGTGGCGCTTCTTTTGAACGTTCAGGATTACGGAAAAAACTATTCCGGGGACGGAGACGGAGCCGATAACCCGGATACTTTTCGGGGCTATGAATTTTTATTGAACGGAAATCAGGCCATCCTCCGTTATGTTGATTACAACTTTTCTTCGACCTTGAAATCAGTTTCCTTTTCGTTTCCTTTGAACCAAGAAATCGTCATTAAAGGAGAGCAAAAGAACTCTACTTTCGTTTTCTCCATTAATGGAACCCAAATCATAGCCATTGATGCGAATATTGGGAATCTTTTTGGGAAAGCAGGAGTTTTTGCCAAGGGAGCCAAGGGTTCGTTCATTTCGCTCGGCGTCGCTTGAGAGGATAGCTTTAAGGCCCTAAAATCGATAATGGTTTTCGAGGGCAAGAGCCGTCTTCTCAAAAAGGTTTATTAACCTTTGTTTTTCGGAATTCGCAAGACAGTTGCTTGAGAAAAAACGGTTTTGGTCGAAAGGCATCTATGAGGTGCCTTTTGCTCGCGGGAAAATCGTCATGGCCGCGGGAAGCCTCATCGCGGATAGGCGGAACTGTTTGAGCATGCTTGCCTTGCTTTAGGGAAGTTTTGGAATGATCGCCGCCGAAGGCAAAAGGTTAAGGAATGTTTTGTAGTTTTCAATTTTTGGATGAAAACCATCCCGAAGCAAAGCACCATTGGCCGTCCCATCGGAAGTAGAAAAGGCGGCCGAGGAGTCAAGACGAGTCATGAAAGGGTGAGAAGCGCCGTAAATTCCGCAGTTAGCGAGGGAGGCGCTGGTGGCCAAAAAAGATATTTCCTAAAAACTACATATTATTATTCAATTGATTCTTTTGGTTCATCCTTCTATCATCGCTTTTCGCTGGGAAAGTGATCTTTATTAAGAATGCGGAAAAGAAGCGAAAAAGAAACGCTGTTCCCAAGTTGTTTTTTAAACAAAGTGGTTCGCTAATGAATGTTTGAAAAGTTGGAAATATCGTTTCGGCTGATTAACAAGGCGCAAGCAATAATCTTTTGGAGAAAGCAATTTTAAAAATTCCTTTTAAAAATTAAAATTAGACGGCCGAGTCGTGAGAAGGCTTTTTTTGTTTATAGAACACAAAATAGATGGCAAAACCACCCATGAAAAGAGCCGAAAACAGCCATGCCGCAGGGTTGGAGAAACAAATGGCTTTATAGGCAGAATCGCTTGTGAGATCGTTAGGCGACAGGAAGGAGGGCAAGAACTGGCAAACTAGGATTCGAGCAATCAGTTCTCCTACCCCAGAGAAAAAGGGAACCAAGGGTTTCTTCATCCCTTGCACGGCGCTTCGGGACATCATGATGATGGCTTGGAGGATTAGGCAAGGGCTGATGACATAGAGATAGGTGCTGACGTAAAAGGTAAGCCTCGAGGTTATATCTTCCGAAGGCAAAAAGATATAGGCCACGTAAGGGGCGGTTAATAATCCAATGGTCATCACGATAAGCCAGGCTCCCACTTCAACCAAAAAAGCTTCTTTGAAACCCAGTTTGATGCGGTCCATCTTCTTGGCTCCGTAGTTTTGGCTGACAAAGGATAGATAGGCGGAGGCGATTACGGAAATCGGCATCGTGAGATATCCCTCGTAAGGGCTGTAGCAAGAGGTCGCTTTGGTAGCCAAACCGTTTCCAAAAAGGTTTACCTTGCTGGTTTGAAAGAAGCTGCCGATAAAAAGGATTGACCACTGAAACCCTAGAGGGAGACCCATTGAAAGGAGCTCCCAGATCAGTTTTCCATCGAAAGAAAAATCCCCTTTTTTAAAAAGCAAAAATCGATAGGCTTTCTTAAGAATCATTACTGCCATTGCAAATTCAAGAACATTGGCGAGCAAAGTGGCTAAACCCACGCCTAGGGTGCCTAAGGCAAAAGGTCCCGTTAATAAGAAGGCTAATAGAACGTTTGCAAAAGCGTTCAGTAAAGACAAGGACAAAGATGTTATCGTATCTCCAAAAGCGTTAAAGGAGTTTACCAAGATGGAATTAATCACCATCAAGGGGAAAGATATGAGAATGATATTGAAATAACGTGTTGCTCCTTCTCGGTACACCATTTCGATGTTGAGAAAATCCAAAAAATTGCTCAAGAAGATAAAGCCAATTGCGGAGACTAACAGGCCAAGGGCGATGCCTATCATGACGGAAAGAAAGAAGGATTTGCGGGTTTTTACTTGGTCTTTGGCTCCATAAGCATTTCCCAAGATTACAGCGAAGCCACTGGCGGCCCCATAGGCAAAATTGAAGAGGAGAGAGGAAATTGCGCTAGTGCAGCTAATCGCGGTTACGGCAATGCCGCCAGCCGTCACCTTAAGAACGAGCGCATTTGTCAAACTGAAAGCATTGGAAAAAAGATTCTGCAAAAAAATTGGGACCGCAATAAGCAAAAGGCATTTCCAAGGGGATCCGACGGTGAGATCGCGAGGCGCAAATAAACGATGCAGAAAATTTTTCTTTTTTTCTATAGGGTTCATGCTATTTTTTCCTTAGGCTTTATCGGATTGAAGAAACGCTTTAAAACCCTTCATTCAGCTTCTTGATTCGTTTCATCGAAACTTTCGGATGACGCGAAGAATCGACAAATCCGTTTTTCTCTTGAAAAACATCGGTTAATTGAGTGGCACAATAGCCTGCGAAACCCAGTTCTTTGATCCCTGATAATTGATCGGCGTATTTGGCGATGAAAGCATCTTCGCTGTCGGCGGAATGATACCCCCACCCCTTTTTCTCGTCTTTGAGGAGCACGATGCCGGCAAATTCGTCGAGATAAAGAGGCTGGTTTTCATAATGATAACCATTGGCAAAGGCTTTTCTTTCGGCGTTGGCGGGCCCATTTCCTTTCTTTCCTTTGAGGTCTTTGAAAGCCTGATATGTTTTGAAGAAGTCGAAACTGGTCTCTTCGTAATCATGGAAGGTCAAAAGATCGCTTTGGGTATGTTCCCAGCCATCATTCGAGATAACCGGAATCGATGGAAAAACATGATGGGAAATTGCATAAAGCGAATTGGCAAAAGCCTGCTCTGTTTGGTTCTCCTTGATTTCCTGAACGCCCCAGGATTCATTAAAGCAAACCAATGAGATGAGCGAAGGATGACCTTTGTGTTCTTTTAAAATCCGCTCCCATTGCTGTTTGATCGTTTTCTCTTCTTTAAGATCGTACTTATGAGGAGAAGGCATTTCAAGCGAGGTCAACAAACCCTCACGATCAGCCAGGTAATGAAAAAGTTCCGTCTCGACCTTTTGATGTTTTCGCACGCCATTGAAACCCATCTTTTTGACAAGTTGAATATCTTTGACGTAATCCTTCTCAAAACCTGTGAGATCGCTGCCTGGAAAATAACCTTGATCAAGAACGAATTTTAAAACTGTTTTCTTGCCATTTAATACAATTCCTTGTGAGGAGATCTCAACGTTGTTGATTCCAAAATAGGATAAGACAGAATCTATAGTTTTATTTCCATTTTCTAGATTAAGTTTGACGTCGTAGAGCGCAGGATTGTCGACGGACCAAAGATGAAGATCCTGAGGGTCGAAAACCAAAGAAGCGAAAGCTTTTCCGTCTTTGAAATGACCCTGTGTTTCTCCGAGATTTTTGCCTTCAAAGGATACTGAAACGCTAACAATATTATTTTCATTCGTGGCTTCCGCTTTGATTTCAAAACGTAAGATGTTTTTTTCTTTTTGAAAACGAGTTTGGAAAGAAGTGAGATGGGTTGTGGCAACTTCTTCAAGCCAAACATCTCCGTAAATACCAGTGGTGGTGCGATAGAAACATTCAAAAGGGCCTTCTTTCCAAGTTTGTTTTCCACGGAGGTGGGCTGGGTTCTTGTCATCATAAACTCGGATGGCAACCAAATTGTTTTGGCCGTGAAGAAAATCCGTGATGTCGAATGAGAAAGCATCATAGCCTCCCTGGTGGTTTCCAATAAATAGTCCGTCGATCCAGCCTTCAAAAAAGTAGTCACAACGATCAAAATGGAGGATGATCCGCTGATTCCAAGCCGGCCGGGAGATTTTTTTCCAGTACCAAATAATGAAACAAACCCGTTTGTCCACAATCCCGCTTTTTTCGGTTTCGTAGGCGTATGGAACTTTGATGGTTAACGTTCCATTAGGCTCGCGGTTGGGGTATTCCTTCTTGAGGCCGCTATCATCGGCATCGAAAAGGAATTTCCAATTTCCGTTAAGAGATTTCCAGTTCTTTCGGTAGAAGTGAGGATTTGGATGGCTTTTCTCATAGCTTAGGACGTTTCTCATTTTTTGTTTTTCCCTCTGCAAATTGACGCGGCGTGCAATTGAAGCAACTCTTGAACCAGCGATAGAAGTATTCGACACTTCGGAAACCCATTGACTTGGCCACTGAGCTCGATTTCTCACCTGAGAGAATAAGATCTTGAACTTTGCTCATTTTGGCTTTCTTGATGTCATCAATGGGGGAGGTCTTGAAGTACTTTCGATAAATCGTAGAAAAATAAGCATTCGAAAAATCCATTTTTTTCGCCAAACTTTCGACCGTTACTTCGCTCGGGTTTTCAAAAACGGCTACTCGAAGATCTTCGAAAGAAGCTTTTAATTGTTCGGAGTATTCTTTATTCTCACCAACCAGATGACGGTGGATCTTTCTTGCCATATCGATGAACAAGGAAGAAATTGAATTGCTGATTTCGTAATCGCCCCCGATTGGATTCGTTTCTTTAATGGTTTTTATCAAAGCGACGGTATCCGAGATACGATGCGACATATTCGGATTGAAAATAGTATTGAGTGGAAATTTAATCGCAGTGAAGAAAGATGGGTCATCGGTTGTGAAGTCCAAATAATCATGAGAGAGACGAACTTCTCCCGTACTTAAACGCTGTGGAAAGATCGGGGTGTAAAGAATGCAAGCTCCTGGGTTAGCAAAGACGGTTCCTTCTGCGGTGTCTACCTCTTGAACACTCGAAATGAAATGGAAAAAAATATAGCGGGGGGAACCTTCGGGTCGAAGAATCTGAAAATTCCCATCCTCGACTACTTTGCTGCCGAAATAATGAAGATCAAAGTCCATGATTATGCCAATCTCCCAATTGTTTATTGGTCGTTGAGCACGTGAACAATCTAAAGGGCTTTTGACCCAAAAGATAGACTATCTTTAGATTTGATGTGTTTACCAATATATCAATAGTTTATACAAAATATACAAAAAGGTTAGTATCATCTTTAGGGGAGAGCGCCCTTACGAAGATATATATAATGAAACCGCTTACGAATGCGCTTACAAAAGCTTTACTTTATTTTTGACAAAACAAAAAGTTAGCTTCTTGAGCGGAAATGATACTTCATATTTTGTTCCGCTCCAGTTACTATCGGTTTGCATCACGAAAGGAGCGTTTCTATGAAATCTCCACGAGTCTTTGCTTTTATTGCTCTAAGCAGTGTGGTTCTAGCCGGTTGCGAATCTATCTCGGCCTCTTCTTTATCTGCTTCCGCTCCATCAGCAGGGAACTCTTTGTCTTCAGTTTCTAGTTCGAGCCCTTCAACGACCACGAAAACTACTATCGAATTTTTTGGGTGGGGCAGCGCCGAAGAGCAAGAAAACTTTCAGACTATGGTCGATGAATTCATGGTTTTGAATCCTGATATCAAGGTCATCTACAGTGCTACTTCAAGCGATAGTTATATGACCACTCTTAAGAATAGAGGTTCATCACTTCCAGATGTCTTTTATATGCCTGATTATGAGTTTATGCAGTGGGCTGATTCGGGCAAACTCTACGATATGAGCGATAGTGTCACTCAAGACGAACTGAATTCCGTATGGAGCCTTTCCACCGATATGTATCGTTATGACAGTAGCCACAAGACTTTGGGTGCTGGTTCTTTGTATGGATTGCCCAAGGACTTAGGCCCCTATCTTCTTTGCTATAACAAAACGCTTCTTGAGAAGATTATCTCAGAAAAAGGCCTTTCAATTTCTTTGCCTGATGCAACCGTTCCGATGGGATGGAATACCTTTCGTGATTATCTCAAAAGCCTTAAATACACGGATTCGACTGGAAAGACGGTCTATGGCATCGGTGAATATGAAATGATGCATGCCGTTTATTCAAATAATGCCAATTACTGGGATAATTCCGTCAAGACAGAGATGATCGATAGCCAAAACTTCAAAGATGCCATCCAGTTTATTGCCAATCTTTATCTTACTGATGGCGTTATGCCTTCTCCCAGCGATCAGAATTCCTTGAATGGTTATCAACGTTTCTTAACTGGAGGCTGTCTTTTTAACTGGATTGGGGCTTGGGATTTCAAAGCCTTGTGGGAAGGGACTGATTTCGATTTTGACGTCATTCCGACTCCGATCGGAACCGCTGCTGGCGCCAAATCCACAAGTTGGATTGGTTCTGTGGCCTACTCGGTTGCGAATTCAAGCTTGCACAAAGACGCGGCCATGCGTTTAGCCAAATTCCTGACTTTTAGCGAGGATGCCGCCAAGATGAACTATGAATTGGGGCAAGCAATGCCTAACGTTAAGAGCGTTGCCCTCAGCGATTGGCTCAAAAACACCGATTTGAGCGGCCGCAAACTTAATCCTGCCAATAAGCAGTTATTTATCGACACCGTGACCGGAACCGATTACTCCTTTGGCAAAAATCGTGCTCGGTATTATTTGTATGACAATACGCCGATTGACGATCTTGAGGATTCGCTCGACCCAGTTTGGTCAGGATCCAAGACGGCGTCTCAATTTCTCTCTTCGTATGCCTCGACTTTTCAAAGCGAACTCGATGATTCGAATTCGAATCTCAACTAAAAGGGCTTTCTTCGGAAAAAATCTTCATGGGAAAGACAATCGATCGGATAAAGGAAATATGGCAAAGGCATGAAGTCTTTCATGGCCGCCTCGACCGGCATGAGGAACATGTGGCGTTTCTCTTTGTTCTTATCCCCCTTCTTGGTTTTTTGGTTTTTACCTTTGCCAGTTTTGGCTTCAGTTTCTACATGTCCTTTACGGATTTTAATCCGGTCAAGGATGTCACAAAATGGGTGGGATGGGATAATTATGCCAAGCTTTTCGCGGATTCTTCTTTCCAAGACGCCTGCTGGAATACGGTGATTCTTTTAGCTGGCATTCCCATTGGTATTAGTTTGGGCCTTCTTTTAGCCGTTTATCTTAAGCATTTAGCCCACGGGAGCACCTTGATTTCGCTTCTTTATTACTTGCCTGCGGTCACTTCTGCTGTGGCGGTCAACATAGTTTGGCGATACATTTTCAACGGGGAATACGGTTTCATCAACACGTTCTTCGGCCTCAATATCGACTGGATCGGAACCGATTATTGGTTTATCAAAATCGCTTTATGGATTAAATCCGTTTGGTCGGCCGTCGGGGTCACGATGATCCTTTATCTCGCCGGTCTCAACAACATACCTGAAGAATATTACGAAGCCGCTTCAATCGATGGAGCCAGCCGTCTTCAACAGTTGGTTCATATCACGATTCCGTTGCTTCATCCAACCACATTCTATCTTGTTGTCACCTCTATCATTGGAGGACTTCAATCTTATGCAGATGCCGTTATTTTCGCCAACGGGCAAAAAGGCGCTCGCACCGTTGTTTGGTATATTTGGAATAAAGGAATTCAAAACAGCAAATACGGATTAGCCTCCGCAGCCTCGGTTTTGCTAGCGGTTGTGATCATTATCATCACGGCTTTTCAGTTCAAGAACAGCAACGTCCTCGACAACAACAAGAGTTAAAAAGTATGGAATCCCTCAGGCACAGCAACAACAGAATCAGCGCAAAGCCCCATCTATCCAAAAAAGAGGAAACCATTTTCTGGATTGAGACTCTTGTCGTCATGGCGGGCGCCCTCACGATGGTTTTCCCTTATTTTTGGATGCTATCGACCGCGCTCAAAACCATCAAGGAAGCCAACAGCAACGTCTTGACTTTTTGGTCCGCCACTCCGAATTGGAACGTTTTCTACGAGGTTCTTTCAAGCGATTCCATCAGTTTCATCCATTCAATGGGAAATACTCTTATCGTGGAAGTTCTTGTCATTGTGGTGGGAACTTTTACTTCGACTTTGGCGGCCTTTGCCTTTGCGAAACTCAAGATGAAATTCCGCAAGACTCTGCTCATTATCCTTATGAGTTCGATGATGGTGCCATATGCAGCTTTGCTCCTCCCCCAGTATCGGGTTTATTTACAGTTGGGGTTGGCTAACACGCTTTGGCCTCTCATAATCCCAGGTTTTTTTGGCAACATTGCAATGACTTTCTTCCTGATTACTTCAATGCAGAGAGGCATCCCAGATGCGTTGATTGAAAGCGCCAAAATCGATGGCTGCAGCTATTTTAGGATGTATTGGCAGATTGCTTTGCCTCTTAGTAAACCCGCTATTGCCGCTCAGGTAATCTTTTGGTTCGTCGGGATATGGAACGATTATTTCGCTCCAAGTATCTATTTGACGAACAGAAACGTATGGACTCTTCAGGTCGCGCTGACTTCGCTCAATTCGTCTTATGGAAGCGGAACCAACATTCCTTGGATCATGGCTGGCTCTTTTTTAGCCAGCATTCCAATGATTCTGATTTTTATTATTTTCCGGAAAATGTTCGTGCAAACGGTTGCCAATAGTGGAGTCAAGGAGTAAACATGCTTTATCGCAATCCAATCAGGATTAAAGGACACGAAGACGACCCCCTTGGCGATCCTTTCATTTATCGATGGATTGGGGAATATTACCTTTTTGTTTCCACTGAAAACCGAGAGGACAAAATATGCTGTTACAAAAGCTCGGATCTCGTTAATTGGGTTTTCGATAAGACCGTGGCGAGCGATCCTTTGCTTATCGATGCCTATGCTCCTGAAGTCGTTTATGCCTATAATCGCTTTTTTCTTGTGACTTCACCTCAGGGTAGCGGACACTATATTTTCGTTTCCTCAAAAATAGATGGACCGTATAAGAGGCTAACGGACAATCTCGGTTCCATGATTGATGGCTCGTTTTATGTCGACAAAGCAAGCCAGCTTCATTTATTGCGGGCTGATCATAATGGCATTGCCATTCTTGATGTCAGCGAAGAAGGAAATCTTTCGAATCGTCGCAATATCCCGGTTCGCTTAGGCGCCTGGACGGAAGGGCCAGGTTTATTCCACCGCGGGGACTATTACTACCTCACATATTGCGGAAATAACCTTTTTTCCAAAGGCTATCGGGTCGCTTATGCCACATCGAAAGAAATGGCATCATCCTACCGTTTTGGAATTAATAATCCGTTGCTGATTCATACGGGCAAAGGTGCGACTCGCCTTGGTCATAGTTCTACGGTTCTAGCTCCTGATCTTGATGGTTACTACGTGGCTTACCATGCAATGGATCTTGACAAGGACACTTATAAGCCGCGTCGCTTGCACATTGATCGGGCTCGCTTTTCTGGTCGCTTAATGAGTGTCAATGCCAGCAAGGTTTCCCTCAAGGCGCCACTTAAGCCGGATTTTGCAGTTGAGAAACCTTTTTCCGACAAATTATTCCTTCATGAAAAAACTTTTATTCTTGCCCAAAAGAAACTCCCCGTTGAGTTCACTCTTGAAACCACTTTCTCGGGTTTGGGAACTTCTTTGGTGTTCGGTTACGTTGACGAGGAACATTTCACCGAACTGATTTTTGAGAAGCGGAATTATTCTCTCGTTGAGCATAGAAAGGGAGACCATAAAATAGCCGAAGGAACTTTAGCGTTTGATTTTGCCCATCTCCATGAAGTGAGAATTGCGGTGGAATCCTCAACTCGTTTCATAATCGATAACGCTCTTATCGCAATTCTGCCGTCTTTTCCTTTAGGGCGCTTCGGCTTCAGGGCCCTTCCGGATTCTAAGATTTTTTATACCGCGTTTTCCAAATACAGCAACGGATCAAGTGATCTTGCCTATCCACTTCCATTGCCAGGTCTTCTCGATGCTAGTCATTCCTTGACGAAGGGAAGGATTTTATTCGATAAAGACGATGAGATTGGTTATAAGTGTTTGAAAAAAGACATTTTTGAATATGTGGCTAAGAAGGGCCGCTATGCGCTTAACATCTTTGCCCGCGTTTCTAACGAAGCAAAGCTCCTTGTTAATGGGAAAAGACCGGTCCTTAAAAGAACCTTGAGCGAATATGACTGGCTTTCTTATGGTCTTGGTGACTATGACTTAGAAACAAAAGGCGCGCTTTCTTTAAAACTACTTTCCGGAACTCTGGATTATAAGTTCATTGAAGTGGATGCCTACGAAAAACTGAGTATTAAAGATACGTTTATTCACAAAGGGAAAACTTTATTGGCCGCCAAAGGCCGCGATTCCTACTTTTTAGGCAATGTTCAGTCTTCCTCCTTTCACTTAAGCGTTAAATTCACGCTAAAAGAAATGAATCCTTTTGGGACCTTTGGCCTTGTTTTGGGAGCTCATGAATATTCAAACCATTGCTTTCAAGCTCGTTACCCTTTGGAAGGCTATTTGGTGGGATTTGAAGGCTCGTTGCTTGTCATCGACCGTTTTGACTATTCTAAAACAAGAATTTTCGACCGTCCTACAGACATTAAAGAAGGCGAAGAACATTTTCTTGAAGCTGCCTTGGTTAACGGAGCTTTTACCGTTTCACTCGATAACAAAATTCTTATCATTACGACCGTTAGTGATCCGGCGCATTTAGGTACGAGTGGGCTATTCGCTTCCGATGACTGCAACGTTCAGCTTTCGGAAGTTCAATAAATTGAAAGGAGGATGAAATGGCATGGATCGGAAAAGCATCATCGGCTTCGCCTTGTGGATAGTTTTTTGTCTTGCCGTCATTGGATTCTCAATTGTTTACGTAATCATCGGGCAGATTCAAGCGACATCGAATTGCGCGATTCCTGCCTTGACATTTGGCGCCGCAAAAACGATTGCCAGCGCCATAAAAGGAGGCATATGAAGAAAAAAATTATTCTTGGAGGCCTGCTCTTAACTGCCATGGGTTTAGACGCTTGCGCCACGACCACGACGAAGAACTCCGCTTCTTCGGGATCGCCATCGACTGTGGCTTCGACTAATAGTGACTCTTCTTCGACTTCTGCTGCCTCTTCTAGTTCAAAGGGAACCAGCTCTTCCACAAAAGATGATATCGGAACGACCGACGATCCTTTCTCAACTGAAGGGAACTATGAAGCCCCCGAACTCACGTTAGACGGGTACATGACGGAACCCGAATGGAGTGACCCCAATTATTCCTCTCCGACTCTTTCCATGACTCGCCATGGGAACGACGCTGCAAGTGTGAAGTTCTATCGTGGGAAAAAAGCTTTATTCGCTTTCTTTTCGCTTACTGACGATAACATTTTGTCTGATGGAAACAGCAACGGCGACGCCGTGAACAGAAGTGATTCGGTGGAGCTATATATCGATGCCGATAATGATGGCGTCAACAAACAATACGATGATGTCCAAATCAATATTGGGGCGAATTCCAGAACTCGCATACTGACGGGTTCGGACAATGTGTGGGGGAGTTGGGCTGGCCTCGTTAGTTATGAAGTGGCCTTCAATGGTACTCTAAACGATGCCTCCGATGCCGATGTTGGCTTCAACGTTGAACTTATGGTGTCTTACAGCGACATCAATATCACTCGTAACAGTGTCATCGGTTTCTCAATCGGTGCCCCTGATAAATGGGATGCTTCCGGGAGTGTTTCAGGAACTGATTTTGACTGGTTTGGCGCTAATTATGAAGGCTCTTTCATTGATCCTCAGATGGCTTCTGATTATCTCGTCTACACAAATAACGCTTTCTTCACAAGAAGCGAATACAACGCGCGATAACGCGTAAGGAGATTTATATGATTTCCAAATTGAAATTCTTCATCCCGTTTGCTGCTGCCACTCTCATTTTGGCCGCTTGTGGAACAGCGACTTCCTCAAGTCAGTTTTCAAGTTATAATGGCGTTTCTTCGACGACAAGTTCAGGTACCACATCTAGTAGAACTTCGAATTCTTCTGCCTCTGCGGCCTCTTCGTCTTCGAAAACCTCATCTTCTAGTTCGTCCTCCTCTTCAAGTTCTTCATCTTCTTCCTCTTCAGCTGACAGCAAAATCAAAATCAGTGGAATTGTTACCGATAGCAATGGAGTGGTTGCCAATGCAATCGTGATGCTTGGAACTGATGGCACCAACGCAACTTTCACTGGCAATGATGGAAGCTATTCATTCGTTGGTGTCGCCCCAGCAACAAATTATGTGCTTTATGTCTCGGATACTAATCACATTGGGAAAGAAATCACTCTTACATACGCCTCTGCTATCAGCGGCGTTTTAACCTCTGACGTTAAACTTGAAACCGCGGCCTTCGTTAATCTTGGCTCAACCTTTGGAAGCAAATTTTCTTTAGCCTCGACGATAGAAGTTGCTCACGGCGCTAACGCTTTGGCCGTGAGGCTTGCCGCCACCGGAACAGCGAATTGGGACGAAACCCTTCAGGCTCAGATTTATCTCGACACTGGAACGGCTCAAACCACTCGTGACAACACGACCTTTCAGGCCCTTATCATGGGTGGCCTTTCGATCGTTTCGGATAATTTTGTTTATTACACCGATCAAACGACTTATGCGACGGTTCCAAGCATGACGGGCATCGTCAAATATGCTTACGAGAGCAATCTCGTTGTCACGATTCCTTATGCTGATATGGTGGTTGGAACCAATACGGTTCCAACGTCCGCTGATACCTTCGGCTTCTCCGTTGGCGTCTACAGCAATACTGCTAAGGACTGGGATGGTTGGGGCTGGTATGATTCGCCAGCGACTGATGCCCAAAAAGCCTATAACTCCGCTTATGGCACGAATTTCATCGCCCCGGAGATTCCTTACCGTTATGTTCGCGTCGAAGCCAATGGAACCATTACCTTCACCGCGAGCGATGGCACTCTTTGGACAAAGCCGATCGAGAATCCTTCCACTTTGGAAAATCTCGACCTTTCAACCTTAATCTATTACGATCTTGGCGGATCTTTCGGCGCTGGCCAGATAAGCGGTGGAGTCTCTCCTGCCATTAGCCGCACCAGCGATCTCGCTTTCGCTTATCGTTTCACTTTGACCTCTGCTTGGACTTCCTCTTATTCCCTTGAGGCTTTCCTTGACACAGGCAGCGCCACCACCGCTCGGACTGATGGGACTACATGGAAATTTTCCGTTTATGGCGATGGCAGCACCGCTGGTGTCGTGAGCTTTGGCGGAACCGCCTTCTCTAATAGTGAAACCAAGACCACATTGGCTGGCGATGTCCTTTATTTTGCTGTTTCTTACAAAGCCCTAGGTATTTCTTCGACCGACCAAGTCGGCATCACCTTTGGGGCTATGAATGGGGGCTGGGATGGCTGGGGTTATGATTCCGCTTCTTTTTCCAAGGCTTATGCTGCCGCTTATGGCGTAACTTATATCGCTCCGGAAATTCCAAGCCGTTACGTCAGAGTTCTAAGCGATTCAACTTTCACGTTTACCACGGCGGATGGCGCTTTCTATAATGCCAACCTCGCCGCAGGCACTGCCTTCACATTTGCCTATCCCTTTGGAGTTGGGCAAATCACGAATGGGATTGTTCCTTCTGTCAAGCACGGAACAAATGGCATCGAACTCGCTTTTACGGCAGGCGTCGATTTCACATCCGCTCATAAGATTGAATGCTTTGTCGACACTTTGACTGGCCTTAGCGGCCGAGATGATACCACGACTCGCTTTGATCTTTGGGCCGACAACGCCGTCGCGGTTGGCTATTCCAATTACGGATCCAAAACCTTCAATGTTGCTAATTTCGCCAAAACCGTGAGCGGCAAAATTTTAACTTTCGTCATGCCTTATTCCGAACTTGGCATTAGCGCGACCGATCAGGTTGGTCTTGCCTTTGGTCTTTGGAATGAAACGGCTAAAGGCTGGGATGGCTGGGGCTATGGCTCTAGTGATGCGATGTTCACCGCCTATAACAGTGCTTATGGGGCGACCTATATCGCTCCTGAAAACTCCAATCGTTATCTTCGTGTTCTTTCAAACGACTCTCTTGGGGTCACCCTCAATGCGGTCGGAACTTATTATCATGCCTAATTGCTAAAGGAGGCAAATGATGAAAAAATCTGTTTTATTGGCGGTGGGGGCCCTTGGGGCCTTGTCACTTGCCGCTTGTTCATTAGGAGCGAACGGGTCTTCTTCGGAAGCGGGCGCAAACTCATCTTTTAGTGGAGCGTCTTCTTCGCTTTCCCCTTCATCCATGCCTTCCTCTTCTTCCTCGGCCACTGTGGCCGAGGAAGAAACGGCCCCAACCGTTCGCGGGCTTTATGACAATTCTTTTTCGTCCAACAACATTCCCGATCAGTGGGAAGGGTATGGAGTAGGTGATCCCTTCGTTTACCGTTATAATGGGACGTATTACCTTTATTGTTCTACCAAAGATGGAGAAACTGGCATCAAAGCTTGGAAAAGCACCGATCTCATCCATTGGGGGAAATGCACGGGAACTGGGCTAAGCGAAGGCTATGTAAGCGCTGATGCCATTACCTTGACCGCTTATGCGCCAGAAGTTATTTATTCCGATGGGTTTTTCTACCTGATCACCTCTCCAGCGGGGAATGGCCATTATGTCCTTAAGGCTTCTTCGCCAGAAGGACCTTTTGTCTCCATCACAAGCAATTTCGGGCAATCCATCGATGGCAGTTTTTTTCAAGACGATGACGAATCCGTTTATCTTTTGCGGGCGAATGCGGGCAACATCAAGATGATGAAGCTCAAAAGCGATTTCACGCCCAATGCCCTCAGTTCGATCAACGTCGCCAACACGACGATCGGAAATTGGACTGAAGGACCTTATTTATTACGAAGATTTGGCAATGATTATTTGACTTACACTGGCGTGAACGTCACTTCGGCGGGCTATCGCATTGGCTATAGTTATGCCTCTGGCGAGGCCTTCCAGAAAAACGGGTATGCCCAAGACCAGAAAAATCTCGTTCTTTCGACGAATGCGAACTATAACGGCTTAGGCCATTCCGCAACCGTGATGGGGCCTAATATGGATAGCTATTTTATGAGTTATCACAACCTCATTAATTCCGGCGGTCCAGTCAGAGGTTTTTGCCTCAATCGTCTTTATTTCAACGGAACAGACATGATCGTGAGCCACCCCAAACTTCAAAACAACGTCACTCCCGAGGCTGCGGATTTTGCTTCTTATGCTCCAACGAGCGACCTCGTTTCTTCTGATGGGTTTTTGTTAAGTTCCTCGTCCACCGAAAATGAATTCACCACAGAATACAACATCATAGGCGATTCCACTAAAATGGTCTTCTCCTATGCAAATTCCTCCAACTACGCCTATCTCAGTTGGGACGGGTCTTCCATCAGTCTTCACAAAGTGGTGGCTGGAAGCGATTCTCTTGTTAACGGGGTGACGCTGTCCTCGGCTCATCCAGTCAATGTAAACCACACTTTTCGCGCAATCTATCGTAACGGAGTTTTCAATGCTACCTTCGATAACATGACCAAGATCTCGAACCTTGCCATTACCTTATCCGCAGGCAAAATTGGCTATAGCGAATCGAGTGATGTCTTAGGCTTCACGGGTTATAGCAACCACGCTTTCGGCGACAGCGATAATGCTGATTTCAAGCAAGGCGAGGTTTTGGCCAACAGCTATGATTTGTCCTTAAGCGATTTCGCAAGAGGCAGCGTTTTAAGCGAAGTGACATCCGCGAATGGCGAGGCTCTTGTCAAAAACGGTTCTTATGATTTATCTTTAAAAGCAGGGGACACGGCTCGTTATCTTACTTATTTTGATGCGGACGGATATTACGGTCTTTCCCTTAGGCTACCTCTCTCGATGATGGGGAAGTCGCTCCTCATTGGCGTAGATGGTACGTATAAAAAGGCTTTGACGGTTCCAACTTATGCCATCTCCGAAGCGACTTATGGTAGTTTGGAGGTCGGACGTTTCGCGATTGCCAAGGGAAGCCATTACATCGATATTAAGGCCATTGATGATCTTTCATTCAACAGTTTCGCTTTCACCGTGGTCACCGATTCCGTGGCAAGTTTTGCTAACGATCTCGCGACTTTAGGCGGGGAAGCCATGGAATATGCAAATGTTTGGAAAATTAAAAACGGCGGACATTTTGCCCAAAGCGGCAACCGACAACTCCTTTATATCGGGGGAGACACCATTACCAATCTCACGATGGAATGCACAATCAGTCTCGATGGGACGACCGGAACCAACACAGCGGGACTCCTTGTGCGAACCACCAATGCCGCCTTCTCGACGTTTGATTCCAACGATTCGATTCAAGGCTATTACTGTGCCATCAATAATTCCAAGGCCATCATTCAGCGCAAGGACTATAGCTGGACCGCTTTAAAAGCGTCTTCAACCCAAACTTTAGCTTCTGATACCGACATCAAACTCAAGGTCGTAGTCAAGGGCAACTCCATTACTCTTTCGCTTAACGGAGTCGAAGCGATAACTTATTCCGATCCGGATATTTTCCCGAGCGGTCATGTGGGCTTATACACCGATGGGGCGGCGGCCACTTTCAAAAATCTCTCAATTTCGTTAGGCTGATCAAAATGAAGCGCCTTTTCTCGATGGGAAAAAAGATTCTGCTCATCGGATTGGGTGCTTTTTCAATTGGTTTTGTTTCCGGTTGTGCCTCATCGTCTGCTTTTTTGGATCCCTCTATTTCCTTGGATGGGCTAGATCAAAGCGTTGAGACTTTTGACAACTCTTTTAATGAATCTCAAATTCCCGATCAATGGCCGGACTATGGGATGGGAGATCCTTTCGTCTTCCGTTTCAATGGCTGTTATTACGTTTACCCATCCACTCGTTATGACCAATCTGGGGTTCGGGCTTGGAAGAGCAAAGATTTGATGTCTTGGATGCCTTGTACCGGAGAAGGACTGCCTAAAGGCTACGTTTTAAGCCCTGATTACGCAGCAGAAACCTTATGCGCTTATGCGCCGGAAGTAACCTATGTCAACGGAACTTTTTATCTTTGCGAATCCCAATCTGGGACAGGTCATTATTTCTTTTCTTCGCCCTCCCCGGAAGGGCCCTTCACGCCGATTACCGGAAACGAAGGTAATTCCATTGACGGAGATTTCTTCCTCGATCAAGATGAAAATCTTTATTTTTTGAGGGCCCAAGACTCTTTCATCCGGATGCACAAACTTAACGACGATTTCACTTTCTCAAATTCCGCCATTAATATTGAAGCCGCCACGATGGGAGGTTGGACGGAAGGGCCTAATATGTTGCTTCGGGATGGGGTCTATTACCTAACTTTCACAGGGGTTCATGTCGGAAGCGCTGGCTATAAAGTCGGTTACGCATCTTTGAAAAACAGCGATTCTGGTTTCGTCAAAAGTGGTTATGTTCGTGGCGATAATATTCTCATCAATACGGATGACGAGTGGAACACATTAGGGCACTCCTCGACGGTTTTAGGACCCGATTTGGATTCCTATTACATCGCTTACCATTCACGCTCTAATGGCAAAAACGGAAGACAGTTCAACCTTTCACGGCTGCTTTTTAGCGGAGCCGCGATGATGGTGGATCGTCCATCTTTGAAGGGAACGGTCAAACCGGCTTTGGCGGATTTTAGAAGCTATGATCCTGATCGTGATTTAACGACCTCGGGGTCGTTCAAACTGTCGGGAAGTGCTGCTCCCAAGAATTTTACGGGCGAATGGAACTTCGCGGGTGAAAATGTCCGCTGCGTTTTCTCTTATGCCAGTGCTGACCAATACGACTATCTCTTGCTGAAGAATTCTGCAATTGAAATTCACGGAATAAGCGATGGAACCGACAAGCTTCTTCATACCATTGTTCTTAAAAAAACCTATTCTCTTGAAGCTCTTCATACGCTTCGACTTTCTGCCAGAGACGGTAAAGCCGATCTTTATTTTGACAATATGGAAAAAGGTCTCCGCTTATCTTTGCCAACTTCGGCTGGAAAAATTGGCTATTTCGGCGCGGGGTTTACGGTGGGTTTCACAGGATATAGCTCTTCCAGCCTTGGCTCGAGCGATGGAATCGTTCCCAAACAAGATCGTTTTTTCGCGGATTCGTATGATCAAAAGACTTCAAATCTTTCGAACAGCGAAACGTTGGTATCAGAGGCTTCTTCCAAAAACGAAAATATTACCGCTGAAACTGGGGAAAAAGTTTTGTTTCTATCTTTGGGCGATTCGGCAACATATAAAATCTATATGGATTCTGCAGGGCTTTATGCTTTATCGCTTCGGATTGGCTCAAAGAGCTTAGGGAAGATGATTGGTATCAAAGTCGATAATGAGGCCATGACGAGAACGTTTTTGCCTTCCTCTTCTGCCGACACCGAGTTTATTAACGTGGAAACCAAGAAGATATCTTTATCGAAAGGGGAACACTATCTTACTCTTGTGTCCGATGGCGATTTGATATTTTTAGGAGGCAAGTTATACGAAAGCGGAACCCCTGGCCCCTTTTCAAGCAACTTAACTTCTGCTGGCAGCGATGTTGTATTGCGAGGGAATGGGATGTCCTTTGGCGAAAGCGGGCTTTTAACAACAGATGGCGATAGAGCTATCGCTTATCTTGATCGTCAAGGTTATGACGATTGCACGGTCACTGTGGATCTTGCTTTTCAAAAGGATACCTCCGTCTCTAGTGCGGGCTTGCTCCTTCGCGCCAAAAACGATGCTTATTCCTCTTGGGATGATGGTGACAGCGTTCAAGGCTACTATTTCGGAATTAAAAACTCGCTGGCTTTCGTCAAACGCTGCGATTATCAAGCTATGACGAAACAAATAGCCATTGATTCAGGAGATTTTGCCACAAAAGAGAAACATGTACTTGTCGTGAGGATATTCGGAAACGCAATGACGATGACCCTAGATGGGAGTCTATTGTTTTCGCTTGTGGATGCCGATGCGGTTTATGGAGGAAGGATTGGATTGTATTCCGATGGATGTGCTTGCCTTTTCTCAAAACTCGATGTGGCAGCCATCTAAATAAGCCCTAAAAAGGTCTTATTATGTGAAAGAATGTTGACTTTTATCCGAAAAAAACGGAAGGGTCTTTTTTCATTTTTCGAAGAAAATAGAACGGAAAATGATGGGCTGGGGATAATCACCGAATTTTTCCCCAAAGAGATTAAAGCCGCCTTTGTTAACGGCGTCCTTCTTGACTCCAAGTTTGAAGACGATCTTGTTGCCTTCGTTTAAATGCAAAGATTCAAGGGTTGTTCTGCTGGATTCGAGGCCGTTGATTAAAGAGCCATTCGCATTGATTTCAAGGGAGACCAGCAATCCATATTTCGTGCTTTCGGGATACCACCAATCAGGGGTGTACTTGCCATATCTGTCGCCGAAATCCCCAGGGGAGGTCCAGGTTCCTATTTCGTTTCCATTAATCCAGAAAGTGATGTCGCTGGGAAAATCGTTGTTGTATCCGTTCGCTTCGCTGCAGAGCTCGAGCGAGATTTGAATTGAAGAAACACGGGCCTTCTGGAAAATAGAATTTCGGATGGCGTAAGTCAGCGACCCCGTTGGCATCGTCCAAATCAATTGAGCCGTGTCTCTTTTATCGATGAAAACGTCTTTAGGCCGATCGCTGAAGAAATGCTCTTTTTCGCTGGCGATTCCGCAAGAGGAGTCAAATTCGGCATCGATATAATCCCCAATGTGGATGATCTGCTCGTCGGTTTTTGTGATTTTGCTGGCATCTTCGAAATCAATCATGCGAATTCTGACTTCTTGAGTATTATAGGAGAACCATTTGGTATGCCCTTTTGAGCGAGGCGATAAATCGATGGTAATCAAACCGGCGTTTTGCAGGATATCGAGATTAAAAGCAGTAGTGGAAATGGGCAGTTCCAATTGATGAGCCAACTCCGTCAAAGTGATGGGCTCTTTTTGCAGGATATTTAGGATTTGGATTCGCAAAGGACTCGAAAGCGCCTTTCCGATTAAGGATATGGCAGTCGCGTCATTGGGACGATATGTGGCAAGGTTGCTGACCGCGACTAAACGCCGCTCGGGAAATTTCGGTTTTTTGATCATTTCCGAATATTTTACATGATTATTGTAAAATAGGCCTAAAAATAAAAACGTTTAAAAGAGAAGATGAGCGATAAACGGCATAATATTGATTATATTGCCATTATAAGCGTTATCATTGATTTCGAATAAAGTTGTAAATGTGGTCAAACCAATCCCAAAAAATATCTATTCGCGTTCCTTAACGAACGTGCAATATTTATTGGCGTATTTATAGGAGGGCTTATGCCTACCAAAAACAGATTGCTTGTTTTCTCTTTCGCGATTGCAGCCGTTTTTGCTTTGAGCAGTTGCGGCAACATCGAAGCTTCAAGCTCCTCGGCTGGTTCATCCTCGACGAAGAGCAGCCAAACCAGTTCTGGGCCTCAAGTCAGCAGTGATTCTTCCGGAACCGGCAGTTCGTCTTCCGGCAATAATTCCTCGTCTAGCAGCAGTTCTTCGTCCAGTAGCAGTTCCTCGTCCAGCAAAACGTCATCCAGTCAAGACAACAATCCTGCCTTCAGTGCGGAAAGCTATTCTTATGACAAGAACGTCGGATTGGATATGGAAATGCCCCTCGACATGCATGGGAACAACATTTATTACCTCTATTTCAACGATAGCATCATGGATTCCAGCGCTTATACCTACGATTCGGCCAAAAAAGTGCTTCGCATTTTCGAAAGTTACATGCTTTCGCTTGGGAAAGGTTCCTATGAAATCAAAGTCGTCAGCGATGCCATCGATAGCGCTCCGGCCCTCACGACCCTTGTCGTTACCAATTCCATCTTGACCACTTTTGATGCTAATCCCATTCGCGATTATCGCCTTGGCAAAGATCAAACCATTGATTTCAATGTCGATTTCTCGACAGCGACAGTCAAATCCTTGAAGAAAGCCAGCCGGGTCATCGATCCTTCTTTGTATACCTTGAGCGGAAAGGTCTTCTCGGTTTCTCACAAAGCCTTTGATGACTATTATGGCGACAGCGATTACACGCTGTCCCTTTCCAACAACGACGTTTATTCTTTCACCATCAAGAGCGATGTTCTTTTCTACACCGATTATGACAACACCACAATCAATAACACCACTGAATCCCATACCGGGCAGAATCCGTTGTATCAATGGGCCGATGCTGCGACAGAGCAGATCATCGATGGGTCTCAATATGGGTTCTCGGGGAATGTCTTGCAGATTATCCCCAATACCGCGGACAACGATCTGCATTGCCATGGTTACTTTACTTTAAAGAGCAGCAGTTGGGGCAGCACTTGGTACGATGTGGGGTACGCCGCCAACGGTTTATATGGCATTTCCTTCGATTACGCGACGGAGGACACGATTGCGAGCAGCAGCGTCGAGTTTGCTTTCAAGAGCGCCAGCACGCCTTATGCCGACAAACTTTTATACGGACCGGAAAACGATGGCAAAGTCCATCATTATTCAGCGGTTTTAACGGGAAGCCAGATTGGGAATGGAACCTTCATTTGGGCCTATTTCAATGGTGGCGGCGGAAAAGTTCTGATCGATGATTTCAAAGTTGCTTCGTTGGAAAATCAGCTGACCGTTGGAACGGTTTCCCAATACAACATGGTCGGCGATTTCTCCTTTGCGGTCACCGACAACGGTTATTATTTCGATGTTTATGCCGGAAACGCTCTTATTCCTTATACTTATGCGGATGGCGCGGTCACCATCAGTGCTGAGGCGATGAAGATCTTCGCGGTCGGCACTAATCATTTGACCCTCAAAACCGAAGTGAATTCCATTGATATCCCCTTCCAAGTCGTAGATGGAAGAGTTGCCAAACTCACCGATATCAGTGCTGATTACGTTGAGGGAACCGCTAACGAAATCAAACTCAAAGGTTCTTTTGACTCAACGATTTCCGTGACTTCCATCACTCGCGCCGCGCGTTCGAGCGATGGCGGCTACCCTGGTGACTGGGAGTTCTATCACTGTGATGACAGCGTTGATTATTCCTCGATGGCGGAGCTCCACGCTGGCCTTAATGACAGCGGTTATCTTCTCCTCAAGAAAGATCTTTTGGACAAGGCCATTGGCCAGTCGGTCTTCACGGTATCCTATTCAAACGGAAGCGCTGAGCAGTTCACCGTCAATTCCAATCGCATTGAGCAATCCAATTATGACGACACCACGATGATGGGAAGCCTAAAAGGCGCCCCGATGAGGATCGAATCCCCGCTTTCCAGCGGAATGGGAGGGAGCCCCTACGAGATCAAAGAAAGAGAGGCCGGAAATAAGGCCCTCTATGTCGAGGGCACGAACACCGCGGCCGCTTCCTGCATGTACACCATGCGCCTGCATTCGCATCCTTGGTCTTGGTATACGGTGACGACGGATCACAGCAAGCTTTGCCGCGTCCGCTTCACCTACGCCGCCAATAACGTCGGCAGCTCCGGCATGTTCTTCAACATTTTGTTCGCGCCAAGCATCGATCCGGCGCAAAACTTCTTCGGAGAGGGCTATTCGGTTGTCGATGGGGGCGACTATCATGAAGCGCAGTGGGCTTTGGCCACGGATGGCCAGGTTCATGCCTTCGATTCCGGATGGTTCACGTATGACGGCACGCTCCGCGTGATGTACGTCGCGATGCCTTCTTTCGCCCCTGCGGACGGAAGCTATATCATGTTCGACGATTTCGTTTTCTCGCAAAGCGCTGACCAATGCGCCAATCTTGGCAAATACACGCTAGGGGTCGATGGCGATTACTCCATCCCGGTCTCTTACGCCGTCAGCTCTGTGACCATTGACGGAGTCGATACCGCTTTCACGCAAAACGGTGGACAGATCAAAATCGCTCAAGCGGTTATGAGCGCCTTGGCCGTCGGATCTCATCAGATTGCCATGAAGACCAGCGAAGGACGTTTCGCTGGTACCTTCAATGTGGTCACTAACGTCACCGCCACGCTTTCCGAAACCTCTAAAACTTATGCCGTCGGCGCTTCTTCCGTTACCCTTGCTGGAGAATTCAGCAACGGCGTTGCGGTCACGAGCGTCATCAAATACGGTTCGCACGATTATGATCCAAGCAAAACCTCGGGAGCTGTTTTAAACGTCTCCGACATCACGCTTTCCGGAACCGGGATGACCTTTGATTCGAATATCATCGATTATCTTTACGGAACCACTACGTTTGTCATCGCCCTTAATAGCGGAGACGAATTCACGGTCACCTTGACGAATAACCGTGTCTTCTATTGCGATTTCACCCACACCACGATCTGGACCTCGGGCACTGGCAACATCCCTTCGATTCAGGACACCAACATGGTGACATTCCCGACAGACGGAAATGGCAACACTTACCTTCTTTATACGCCAAGCAATGCCGTTTTCTCCTGGTCTTCCTCAATCGGGACCCGGCGACTGCGCTTTCTTCACCACCAAGCGCTCTACGGTTTCCGACCTTAATTGGACCGCGGTGGATCTCGACGATGACGTTACCTACAAGATCATTCTCGATTATGCCGTCACCGGCGCCAGCGACGGGGCCAAATTCATGTTCAAACTCGGCACTGCCGATAACGCCATCAACAGCTATGAGATTTCGGCCAGCGCCACGGAATTCACTTACGAAATCAAGGGCAGCGATCTTCGCCTTTTCTGCTTCTATTGCCTTTCTTCCTCGGTGGAAGCTCGTGCGGCCTTCAGCGCGAAGGTCTATAGTTTAGCCATCGTCAAAGAGTGACAACATGCGGCTTCCATTATTGCTTGTTTCTGTTTTGACTGTCTCCTCCTTGGGCCTCACCTTCCCAAGGAAGGAGATTTCGTCTATGGAGGCAAGCCCCGTTCAGGGGGGATCCATCGTTTATTCTTTTGAGAATTCTAACGAACTGAATGATTTTGATTTATATAGCGAGCTTTCCCGGAAGCCTGCGGTGATGGATGGTGCCCTTTATGCTTGGGTTATGTGCGAGCAGAAGGCAATCTTGAAAGAATACAATCTGTCATCGGTGATTCTCGATACTCATATCAAGACCATTAATCCGAGCGGGAAAATTGATTGCGGGGTTTATCTCGGCGGGAGCGGTTTTACGGATGCGAAAAACGGCGCGACGGCGTGGAACGTCAACATCGAACACGACGTTAACAAAAAAGTCTTTGCCTTGAAGCTTCATCGCTTCAGCAAGGGCGCTTGGGCCGGCGCTGCGGTCGAGAAATACAACCTTCCTTATTTGAATGATGGGGTCCATCTCAAGGTCATGGTTGACGCCGGAACCATCAAGGCCTACGTCAATGATTACGCGACTCCGGCCTTTGATTATTACGTCGGGCTGAGTTCTTCGACGGGGTTGGTGGGCTTACGGTCGTACTATGCCCCCGATTATTTCGAAGACCTGACGATTACGGCCCCCCAATTCGTGCGGGATATGACAGCTTTCAATCAAGAATACGCCGCTGACCAAAAGCTGGATCCGAGCCAATACACGGATTCAAGTTTTGCTCCGTTAAGCGATTTGCTCATTGAAATCGCTGCGCTTAATTTGGATCAGGAAAACCAAATCGATATCAACGCTTTGACCGTTCGCCTTGCGGCGACCCGGGAAGCTCTTTTGAAACGCCGCACCTACGAAGAACTGCAAACGCTCCTGGTTTCCTACGCGGCGATTTCCAACGATAAGCAGCAGTACACCGCCAATAGCTTCGCTTCTTTCGCCTTTGCGCGAGGGGAAGCCAAAAAACTTGTTCCAGCCTCTTCTTTGCAAGATCTCAGTTATTGGTATTTCATGCTGAAATCCCGGGCCGATGCTCTAATCGCCTATTCTTTCTAAGGAGAAACAAAGTATGAAATTTTTCAAAAAATCCCTTATTCTGACCACGGGCCTTATTTCGTTTTATGTCCTTTCGAGCTGCGGAGGGACGGCTGGGACGTCTTCGCTATTGGGCTCAAGTTCGTCAAAAGGGTCGGATACCTCAAGCAACTCAGGATCATCCACTGTTTTCAGCGGATCTTCGAATAGTGCTTCTTCAGGAAGCGAGGAGAATACTATGAAAGCATCCAAAAAAGAATATTTGGGGTATCTAAACGATTTGTCTTCTTTTCCCCTCAGCTTTGTCTATCGCGATGTTTATTTCCATGGCTTCCCCGGCGCGGCTTTCAAATTGGTCACCCACGATGTGGTGACGAAAGGGCCCAAGGAAGCGCATACCTTCGTTTTCAGCTTCTATGACATCATCAAGGTCACTCTTGAGACTGCTTATTATGACGGGTATGACGCTTTCGACTGGACGGTCTATTTCGAGAATACGAGCAGCAGCGTCGAGACCGGGGTCTTAAAGCTCATCAACAGCGCCGATTATTCTTTGGAGGGGAGCCATCCTGTCCTCAAAGGAATCTTGGGGGATCACGAAAACAATTACGCCCCCTATGCGGACAGCCTTGAAACAGGCGACGTTGATTTCCGGAATAACCTTGGACGGAGCTGCCATCGCTATTTCCCCTATTTCAATTTGGAGAATGACGAGGGGGGAGCTTTGATTGCCTTGGGCTGGGCTGGCACCTGGGAAGCCAATTTCACCTACGATTCCTCCCGCAATCTTTCGACTTATCGAGGCCAAGGCGTCATTGACTTCGCGAGCTTTCTTAAACCAGGCGAAAAAATAAGGACCCCCCTCAATGCGGTGGTCCGTTATTATGAAAGAAACGAAGCCGCGGCGACCAACAAATGGCGGCGATGGTTTATTGACTGCAACATGCCGAAGGACCATAGCGGAAGCGACGAGATCGTGCAGCCCAAGAGCTGCGTTTGCTTGAGCAACGACACCGGAAAACCGAATAGCGATGGCTCTATCAGCGAAGATGACACGACATGGAAGCCTTCTCTCGACAAAATCATCGAGAAAGGGGTCGAGGCCAACATCGAATGGTTTGACGCTGGCTGGTATGAAGCTCCCGATGGATCCTCTCCGACGAGCGATTGGTGGGGGACGGTCGGCACTTGGCTCATGGATCCGAAGAAATGGCCTTCCGACACCTTTGCCGAAAGATCGGATTACGCAAGCGAGAACGGAATGCAGACGATGGTTTGGTTCGAGCCTGAACGAGTGACGGAGCCAACCTATCTCGTTTCAAGGCTTGGCTATAACATGGATTGGATCCTGAGCGATTACGGAAACAATAACTGCTTTGTCAACAACCTTGGCAACCCCGACTGCCTCGCTTGGACCGAGAAACGCGTTCTTGGGGCCATCAAAAATTACCATATCTCGATTTATCGCGAAGATTTTAACATCGACCCCTATATTTTCTTTACCATCGGCGACGGGTATCAAGGGAAAAACCGTACCGGAATAACGGAAAACCTTTATTACCAAGGGCACTATAAATTGCTTGATGACATCATCGCTCTAACTTCTCAGAACGGAGGCGCCGCCTATGTTGACAGCTGTGCCTCGGGCGGCGGGAGAAACGATCTTGAAAGCGCGCGGAGAAGCGTTCCGTTTTTGCGAAGCGACAGCGACCGTACGACAATTTCTCTGCGGCTTGCCTTCACCCATTCCTTGAATCAGTGGCTGCCTTTTACCGGAACGACCTGCAAGGAAGGGAACAGCCCTACGGGCGCCGGGGCTTTTGACCAATACATTCTGCGGGCTTCTTATCTTGGGGTCATGACCTTTGATTACCGATGGGCTCACGACGCCACCATCGATTTCGATCTTTTGAAAGACTGCCAGAAAGAATGGGATGACATGAAATGGCTTCTCACAAAAGACTATTACAATCTGACGCCTTATCATTCCATCAGCGACGACACGGGTTTTGCCGCCTACGAATACTTTGACCCCGTGACGAACAAAGGCCTTGTTCAAGCTTTCCGCCAAGCCAATTGCGAGGAGTCAAGCCTCGAAGTCAAACTCGGAGGCCTTGATGACAATTCCTATTATTCCCTAAGCGATCTCGAAGGAACGAATTCTCTTGCAAAAGTCAGCGGGAAACGTCTGTCTCAAGGATATCTCATCCGTCTTGGCGCCAAGCGCAGCAGCGCCATGATTTATATCCATCCTCTTTCGTGATTTGATTGCCATTTCAAAGCGTTCTTGGCGATACCTTATCTGAGTTTTGGCGAGTTTTGTTTTTCGGCGGCCTTTTTGGCGAAGCAAAGGCGGCAATGGTTCTCGCGCCTCATGACGTTTCAAACTCGATCAAGGACCGGCCAGGGAACGGGAAAAGCCTCCGTTCCCTCGAATAGAGGAATTAAGGAAAAAGAGGCAATTCAAATGATGCAATGCAGCTTTTCTCGTTTCCCTCTAGCGGATTCCTTTATAAAGTCTAGAATCATCTCGTCCAGCCAAAGGGAACCCCGATGAAAGACAAATGCAATCCGATCGTCTATCGGCTCTTATACTACGCGATCTTCACCGGGGATGCGCTCTTTTCGCCTTTCTATTATCAGTATTTCAAATCCGTCGGGCTTCCGGCGGACCAAATCGGGATGCTAATGGCCATCGTCCCCTTTTCTTTGTTTGTGGGCTGCTTTTTCTTTTCTCATTTCGCGACTTCCTTCAAGAAGAGCCTTTTCGTGATGCGGGTCCTTGCCGTCCTTGAGGTCCTCTCCATCATCGTCTTTGGCTTCTGCGCGACGTTCGTCCCGCTTTTGGTCATGACGATCATCACCTCTTTCTTCAACTCCGCCTATTTCCAGATCCAGGATGGGACCTGCACCGTCGCGATGAAGAAGGCGGGGAAAGGCTATCAATCCATCCGGATCTTCGGCTCGCTCGCCTATGCGGTGGCCCTCATCGGCGGCTTCTTCATCGTCGGGGTCATTCCCTATAGCGTCCTTTACACCATCTCGGCCTTTTTCTTCCTCGTGGGTTTCGTCTTGACCTTTCTTATCGCCCCCGTTCCCGAGGATCTGCCTGAGCGCGAGGCCTCATCTTCGACGCCTTCTCAGCTCAAGGGCTTATTCTCCAACCCCAGCTTCGTCTATTTCCTCATCTTCAACACGCTTTTCTTCGCTTCGATCAACGCCGGGGGGACGCTGCTTGCCGCCTACCTCAAGAATCTCGGGCTCTTGGATAACGAGTATTCCCTCTGGTATGGCTTGCGGGTGGTCGCCGAGGTCGCCAGCATGGCCCTCTTCCCGTTCGCTTTCCTTAAGTTAAAATCCCACAAGAAGAGCCTTGCGATCAGCTGCTCCTTGTTCCTTTTGGCCAGCGTTCTCGCCGCGGTGATCCCCGAGAAATACAGCCTCGTGAGCACGACGTTTTTGCTCCGGGGCCTCGCCAATGGCTTCTCCCTTGTCTCCGGGGTGCTTCTCCTTCACGCGATCGTGGGGGACAAGCTCGTGACGAGGGCCCTCGTTCTCTGCGGCGGCCTTTCCAACGCCTTCACGGGGCTCGGGGATCTCTTGGGGGACTACGCGGCAAGGCAATGGAACTACCCTCTCGTCTTCCTTTTGCTCTCGGTGATCGGCCTTATCGGTTTCTTGTTTCTCTTCCTCATCAAAGAACCCAAAGAAGAAGCGGGTCAAGCGACCGCTATAGCGGGCTAGTGCCGTATAATGAAGACTATGGAAAATAAGGCCCCTTTGGTTTTGTGCGACGCGGTCCCTCTTAAGGCCGATCCTTTGACGAAGAAAGCCATGACCGCGGCAAGGTTCTGCGCCTTGGCGGAGCCCAAGCGAACCCTGGCCGATTTTTTGACGTTCCGCTTTGCTCTTCGCGAAGCGGGCGTTCGCCTATTGAACGACGATCCCTCTTTCGAAGCCACCCTTCATAAGGCCTATGAGGCCCCTTTGCTCGACGAGGAAGGATGGAAGGCCCTCCGCAAGGATCTCCACGCCCTAAAGAAGCGGCTGACCTTGCTCTTGCTCGAAGAAGAGGTCCGCTCCTACGCCATTTTGGAATTGCGGGCTTGGGTTGCCCACGGCAAGGAGTGGGAGCCCCTCTATGAGAAAACCATCTCCGAGGCGAAAGGCGGCTCTTTATTGGGCGTGATCCACAAAACCATCATCGACGCCTATTTCGACGACGCTTGGGACAAGGACCCGGAAGCTTCCTTCCTGGCCCTCGTCGCCCGCTTCCTCGTCGACGAAAGCTACGACCTCACGAAAAAGAAGACGCTTTCCTTCGAGGAGGCCTTCGAAGCCTTGGGGCTGGCTTCCGCCCTTTCCCCGATCGGGGCCAAAGATCTCTTGCGCCGGCTTTTGGGCCCACGGGCGACGGGGGAGCAATACCTCGTCTTCGACGGCTTGTTCTATGCGGTGGCTTTGGCCCGAAGCGACCGTGAGAGTCTTGATATGGCGGATCTTGTGAGCCTGCAGGAGCTTTATTATCTTTCGACCCACCCGCAGGACAATCTCCAATACGCCCCTTCGTTAGAGCGCTGGCGCGATTTCCTTCATAGCGAAGCGATGATTTGAGTGGCTTTGAGCGATTATTGCGGATATCCTTTTTTTCATGGCTATAGTAATACCGATGAGAGCCCTCAAAATCGTCATCAGAACCTTAAGCCTCCTCGCCCTCGTGATCGGGGGCCTTTTCCTCTATTGGAGCGCGGCTTCCTCCGATGCCTTGGCCGTCACTAACTATGAGTATCGAACGGACAAGCTCCCGTCGAGCTTCTCCTATAAGATCGTCCAGCTCGCGGATTGGCATAACCACGCCTTGGATTACAGCAACGCGGGCCTCCTCGCCGCGATCCGGCGCGAAGCCCCCGACGCGATCGTCTCCACGGGCGACATGGTCGACGATCATACGAGCGCAAGCGACTTCGCGCATTTCGACGAGCTTTTGTCTTCTTTCGGGTCCACTCCGCTCTATTTCGTGAATGGCAACCACGAAGAAAGCGCCCCCGCGAGGATCCGGGATAAAGCCACTTCCTTGCTCTTGAGCCATGGGGCCATCAGCCTCAACACGGCGCGCTCCGACCTAGGAAACGGCCTCGTCTTCTCGGGGATCGAGGATCCCGGCGCCGCTCAAGAGTTCGGGATCCGCTTCGGGGAATACGAAGGCTCCGTCGCCCAGCAGCTCAATGCCCTAGGCGCGGTGGAGGCGAGCAAAGTGAACCTCATTTTGGCCCACCGGCCCCGCTACGCCGCCTGGGCCGAGAAGAAAGGCTACGACCTTCAGCTCTCGGGCCACGCCCATGGCGGCCAGATCGTCGTCAATGGCATCGCGGTGATGAACGACCCCCTCAACCCCTATGTGGCGGGCCGCTACGACGTCAAGAGCCTCGCCCTCTACGTTTCGAAGGGCTTGGGCGTTTCCTATAACTTGCCTTTCCGCTACCGTTGCGACGCGGAGCTATTGACCCTCACGATAAGGGGCACCGCGGGATGAGGATAATTTGGTAGAATATACGGGCCGGTCACCGGCGTCGGCTTTGCTTCATGGATAACGAAACCCTGGATTCGGAGAGCCAAACTCCCCCAAAGAAGAAAAAGCTCGGCAAGCAGTATATCATTTCGATATCGCTTGTCTGCCTCCTCACTTTCGCGTCCCTTTTTTTCTCGTTCTACGGCGCGGGCGAAGGCGATTTCGTCGCCGGCTTCAACCTCATCGGCTCGGCGTTATTGGGCTGCAACCAGGGGTGGCTCGTCTGCATCGCGCTTCTCGTCATCTCAAGCTATCTCCTCGATGGCTTGGTCATCATGGTCTTCTGCCGCCTTTACACCCGCCATTACGCGTTCCACCAAGGGGTCGCCAACTCGATGGTGGGGGCCTTCTATAACTCCGTCACCCCGGCCTCGAGCGGGGGCCAGGTCATGCAGGTGTACACCCTCAAGAAGCAGGGGATCGAAGTCTCGAACGCCGCCTCGATCATGGTGATGTGGTTCATCATTTACCAAACGGCTCTCATTTTCTTCGATGTCCTGGCCCTTCTTTTCGAATGGAAGACCATCTCCTCGATCACGAGCTTCCAGATCCCGAACTTCTCGATCGGGGGGTGGGATGGCAAGATCCCGATGGTGCCGCTCATCATCTTGGGCTTCGCCCTCAACGTCTCCGTGATCGTGCTTCTGTTCTTGATGAGCTATTCCCATCGCTTCCATAATTTCATCATGCATTACGTCGTGAGCCTCCTCGCCAAGCTCAAGATCGTCAAAGACCCGGACAAGACGCGCGAGAACCTGAGGGTCCAGGTCGAAAACTTCAAAATCGAGCTGAAGCGCCTTCAGGCCAACGTCCCGGTGACGATTCTGATTTTCCTGCTCTTCTTCGTCATCCTCTTCGTCCGCTTCTCGGTGCCCTATTTCGCGGGCCTGGCCTTAAGCGCCTACGGGGTGGACGAGGGTTTCAACGTCTCGCGCTTGTTCGATGCCTGCTTCCGCTCGGCCTTCCACCAGATGGTGACGGGCCTTATCCCGATCCCCGGAAGCGCCGGCGTCTCGGAATTATTCTTCTCCGCCATGTTCTCGGATTTCTACGTGGAGACCCAAAAGGTCACGTCCACGGGGCTAGTGATCGTCCGCACGAACTCCGCCAACATCATGGCCGCCCAGATTCTCTGGCGGGTCGCGACCTTCCACCTCGTCGTCATCGTCTCGGGCTTGGTGGCCGCGCTTTACCATAGCCGCCCCAAGGAGAACTACACCTACGCCAACCGCCAGACCTTCGTCGACATCCAGCTTGCGACCTTCGATGAGCGGAGGGCTTCTTCGGACACCCTTTACGAAACGAAGCAGCTTTCGCGCAAAGAGATCCAGGATCGTCTCATCTCCCTTGAGGAGCGGGGCTTCGCGACCGGGGATAGCCTTTTGCCGCTAGGGCCCAAAAAGAAAAAAGAGAGCGACCGGGACAAGAAAAAGAAGAAATCCGGGACTCTTGACGCTTCGGATGGCAAAGGGCCGGGGGCGGGCTTATGAACGTGGCGATCTTCACGGATACGTATCCTCCTGAGATCAACGGGGTGGCCACAAGCGCCCGCAATCTTTACCGCACCATCGTCGCCCATGGCGACAAGTGCCTCGTGGTGACCACGAACCCCTATGCCGCCGAACTGACCCAAGAAGGGGACGTCGTGCGGGTCCAGGGCCTCAAGATGAAGCATCTGTATGGTTATCGGCTGGCCGGCATCTACAATTCGGGGGCCATGAAGATCCTGAGCGAGTTCAAGCCCGACGTCATCCACGTCCAAACCGACGGCGGGGTCGGCCAGTTCGGCCTCATCGCTGCCGGAAGGCTCAAAGTCCCGACGGTCTATACCTTCCACACGATGATGGAGGACTACACCTATTACGCGACCCATGGCTTCTTCGATCGGGCCGCCAAAGGGGTGGTCCGTTCCTACGTCCGCTATAAATCGCGGGCGGTCGACGAGTTCATCACCCCCTCCGAGAAGATCAAAGAGTACATGCGCTCGATCGGGGTGGACGCCTATCTCAACGTCATCCCGACCGGCATCGACTTCGGGGCCTTTGAGCCTAAGGCCATCGACCAAAGCAAGGTGGAGGCCCTCAAAAAGAGTTTCGGGATCACGCCCTCGACCTACGTGATCCTGTCCTTGGGGCGCCTCGCCAAGGAAAAGAGCCTCGATATCTGCCTAAAGGGGTACGCGGCGTATCTGGCGACTAACCCCTCCGCAAAGACTCTCTTCCTCGTCGTGGGGGGCGGGCCTTCGCTCGAGGAGCTCAAAGCGCTGACCGTTTCGCTCGGCATATCCGCTCATGTCCTTTTCGCGGGCCCCGTCGATCCGGATGCGACGCCGCTTTATTACGCATTGGGGAATTGTTTTGTGTCCGCCTCGATCACGGAGACCCAAGGCCTCACCTTCATGGAGGCGATGGCGAGCGGGGTCCTCTTGTTCGCCCGGTACGACGATTCCTTGCTGGGCACCATCAAAGACGGCGACAACGGCTTCTTCTTCATCGACGAAGGCGATTTCGCCCTCAAACTCCCGGCGATCATCGCCTTATCGCCTTTTAGGGTCGCGGAGATC
>CAVRMZ010000051.1:0-4465 GCA_963722445.1 uncultured Bacilli bacterium
TGAAGGACAAGCCGCGGGATCCTAAAGAATCGCTTTTCGCCCATGGCGGATATGCACTTATCTTCGGCTATGGGGCCCTGATTGGTCTTGTGACTTTGGTTGCCTTCTTGTTTGACCCGTGGACCAAGGGCATCTTCGACATTAGCGCCATCAACGATTATTTCAGCTTGAAAAACAGTGGTGGCATATATGAAAACCTCGAAAGAGCTCGTTCAATGGCCTTCTGCGTATTAAGTTTCGCTGAACTCTTTCACATGTTGGGAATGACGGATACGAGACGTTCTTTCATTCACGTTTTCCAAGATCCAAATGCCTTATTGTGGGTGGCTTTCTTTGTCGGCATGGCTCTTCAAATCGGAGTCATTGTGATTCCAGGCCTTAATGCCTTCTTCTCGGTGTATGAGATGGATTGGCAGGAATGGCTCTTCGTCTTTGCGATGGCCGTCATGCCATTAGTGCTTCACGAGATCATCGTTTTTGCTCAATGCCTTAGGGCAAAACGAGCTTCGAAAACAGGCGCTTGAATTCGCTTGTAGAGAAATTGTCATTGGGCTATATTAATGGGGCTGCCGCCTTAGCTCAATTGGCAGAGCAACTGAATCGTAATCAGTAGGTTGGCGGTTCAATTCCGTTAGGCGGCACCATAAAAAACAAACACTCGAATTTCTCGGGTGTTTTATTTTTCTCGGATATCATAGCAAAGGCTTGTCCAACTTGGCAGAATCGAGCACCGTATTTTCGCATTTCGTTGGCTCCAGTGGTTTAATCGGGGCATTCTGGATTGCCTCTCATGTTTGCGACGTCAAAACAAAATAGGGTTTATTGAAGGCAGAACAGACACGGAGTTTTTCTTTGCTTCTCAGCAGCGAAATAGCGAGAACGCTGAATTTTGTGAGTCCTTTTCGCTAGAAAATAATATAATATCATTTATTCGTTTAGGGTATTTAAGTGAATACTCATCAAAATTGAAAAGGAATCGTCATCCATGAAGAAAAAACATTGGCCGGACTGGATTGCTTCTTTTGTCTCTTTTTGGCGAAACCATGCGGTTTTGGCCGATATCGTGTTGGCATTGCTTTTTGCCTTTATCACATGTCTTGTGGCCAGCACCAGCCTTTCGCCTTTATATCCGGAAACCAACTACGACGGCCAAAACGGGGACTCGAATTTCTATCGCTATTGTGCCTACCTTTGGCTTCATGGCAAAACGCCCTACCTTGATTTCTATGACCATAAAGGCATTTACCACCTTTTGCTCAATGTTTTAGGATTGCTGATCGGCGGGCGATACGGGATTTGGCTCTTGGAGATTGTATGGTCCTTTTTTAATTTGCTTATTTTGGCTCGATGCGTTCGTCTTTTGAAAGGCAACGATATTCAGTGGCGTATTCTTCTGTATGGGTTATATTTGTTGCTTTTTTCACTCGTAAGCCAAGGGAACAACGAGGCAGAATGGGTTCTGCCCTTCGTTAATCTTGCCTTGTTTGGCTATCTCAATGGAATCAAGAAAAAGGACTCCCATTATTTTTTGCTGGGTTCGTTCTTTATGGGGTTGGAAGTTGGTCTTGCTTTCAATTCACGGCCCATTGATGCTTTATGGGGTGGTGTTTCCGCATTGTATTTTGTGATATATAGCACCAAAAATAAGCGCTTCTGGGACTTATTATGGAATGCGCTCACTGCCATCGTTGGCTGCGCGATCCCCTTTGCCATTTTCTATCCGATGGCGATTCAAGGCGGTTACCTCAACCAAATGGTCTATGCCATTTTCCTCCAAAGCGGCCATTATCTTTTGAGAAACATCACTGGCACTGTTTTCATTTATATCTTTAATCGCGCCCTCGTGGTCGTGGCAGTGGCCTATTATTGCTTTTCCTATCATTTCATGAAGAAAAACATGCCTGCCGAAAAAGAACTCAATTTTTATTTCTTGTTTCTTGGGCTGGCTTCCTCGTTGATTTATTTCTTTGCTCTTGGCTATTTCACTTATTTTTTGTCTGGTTTTGGGTTTATTTGCCTCGATTTGATTTATTCGATTTCGGCTTTTCCGCCTCTCAAAAAAATCGATTTAAGGAAACTTCTTACTTATGCTGTTTTGACGGCCTCCGTCGTTTACAACGCCATCTTGGTGACTGGCTACTATACCTTTGGAGTTTATGACTTTTCCTACCAGGAAAGCAAACGAATCAAAGAAGATGTTTTGGCAATTCCAGAAGAAGACCGAAAAACGGCCGGAAAAGTATTCGCCATCGATCTCGGGACTGCCATATACCTCGATGGGGATATCGTTGTGAATGAACGTTTCCTTTGCTTCACTTCTTGGTTCTCTAACGATAACGACAATGTGACCCCAGAGGTCATAAGTTACATCTCAGGTGAGATTTCGGGAGTGGCAAAGCCCAAGTGGCTTCTTATCCCCGCTCAAAATCCGAATGTTAAATTTAATGATGCGATTGACAAGTACTATGTGTTTTATTCAAGGCCAAACGACACTTTTGCGATTTATGAGGCGAAGAATTGCCAATCAACTTCATGCGGATAACTTTTTTGAAAACACATTCAGGGAACAGTCATCGATGCTAGGGTTTCGGTTTTAGGTGAAAATAAAACTCAACATTTTGGTTAAAAGATAGTATCTTACCAAAGGGAATAACTTATGGTTGATCTTGTCATCGTGGGGGCCGGCTCAGCGGGTATTTTTACCGCGCTAGAAATGCTCAGGAACGGAACAAAAAAGAAAATCCTGATGGTCGAAAAGGGACAGCCGCTCGAAAAACGGAAATGTCCCAAAGCCATGGCAGGGCACTGCCTAAACTGCAATCCGTGCGCCATTACGGCAGGTTTTAGCGGAGCTGGCGCTTTCTCGGATGGTAAGCTTTCGCTCAGCACATCCGTTGGTGGAGAACTCCCGGAATTATTGGGGGTTAAAGCCACTAAAGATCTTATTGACTATACGGATAAGATTTATCTCGAATTCGGGGCTGACAGCCGTGTCGAAGGCATCGATTCGAAAGACGAATTCAAAGAAATCAAGCGGCGGGCCATTGAGGCAGGCCTTCAACTCGTGGACGATCCCATTCGTCATCTTGGAACCGAAAAGGCCCAAGCCTTATATTTGGAAATCGAGCATTATTTGACTTCGCATGGGGTCGAAATCATGTATGGATACGAATGCAACGATCTAATCCTCGACGACAAAAAATGCACCGGCGTTGTTCTTCACAAAACGGGGGATGGGGAAGAGACTCGGGTTGAGGCCAAAGACGTGGTTATCGCCGCTGGTCGCCGGGGCGCCGATTGGCTGGAGAAGATTTGCACAAAATACGATATATTCCATAAGCCAGGACCAGTCGACATCGGAGTTAGGGTTGAGGTTCGCAACGAGGTCATGGAGCAGCTCAATAAAGTTCTTTATGAAGCCAAACTGATCGGATATCCAAACCCGTTCAAGGACAAGGTTCGAACTTTTTGCCAGAACCCCGGCGGTTTTGTGAGCCAAGAGAATTACGATGGCGATCTCGCCGTTGTCAATGGCCATTCCTTTAAAGAAAAGAAGAGTGACAACACGAACGTTTCAATTCTGTGCAGCCACAACTTCATGGAACCGTTCCATGAGCCGATTCTTTATGCGCAAAGGGTTGGCGAATTAGCCAATATGCTAGGAACCGGACATATTCTTGTTCAGCGTTTTGGCGACATTCTCGATGGCAAGAGAACTTGGCAAAAAGAACTTCTTCGTTCGAATGTCGTTCCGACTTTGCCCGATGCCGTTGCGGGGGATATCACCGCTGCCATGCCTTATCGAACGATGACGGATATCATTGAGTTCACGAAAGCAATGGATCATGTGGTTCCTGGGTTTGCTTCCGAAGAAACGCTTTTCTATTCGCCAGAGATCAAGTTTTATAGCAACAAAATCAAGATGGATGACAAACTTGTCACGAATGTGGAACACCTCTATTGCTTAGGCGATAGCAGTGGTTGGACACGGGGCTTGATGATGGCTTCATGCATGGGCGTAGCCTGTGGTCGCCAGCTGATTTAAAACGAATCAGGCTTTGGAGGAACTATTCTCTAAAACCTTTTTCTTTTCTTCTTTTTTCCGGAAGAAGATTCCTAGACAACCCAACGAAATGGTAGCGGGGATCGAGACATAGAAGGCAACTTGTCCTATTTTGTAGGCTTTTGATCCCACGAAATCGACATTTACGGTGTATGTTCCTTTAACCATCTTGAAGGCGACTAGGCCGTCCACGTTTTCTCCGTTTTCAGTAGAAACGGAGCCAGTTGAAGAAGCCAAAGTTATGGCATACCCATCGTAATAAAACTGAGGGATTTGAACATAAGCTTGATCGGAGGAAACATTAATCGTGAAAACGGCTTTAGGCGTGTTTACGCTCACGACCGACACCGAGCCATGGCCATCGAGCAAGGCCGGAGTCAAATAGGTGCTTCCTCTTGGGAA
>CAVRMZ010000052.1:0-7855 GCA_963722445.1 uncultured Bacilli bacterium
TCGGCTTGCCCGGCTATTCCTTTGATGAGGTGGTGGGAAGGGTTCTTGAAAGACGGAAGTCTTTGGAATGCTCTTTCATTATCGACCGATTGGATTTTCTTTATAAAGGCGGGAGATGTTCTAAATTGGCGCTAATAGGAGCTAACCTTTTGCGTCTTAGGCCCGTGATCATTTGCGATTCCGAAGGCCGCTTTTCGATTGGAAAAAAATATCGCGGCAACACCCAAAAATGCATTTGGAATTATGTCGACGATATGCTAAAGGCTTATCCTAATATCGACAAAAAGCTCGCTTTTATTGATTATGCAACGATAGATCCAGTCACGTTAGAAGGGATACAGAGACGTTTAAAAGATTTCGGTTTTCGAGAAATTCAAACCTATCAAGCCTGCCCCACCAACAGTTACCATTCGGGACCAAATTCCATCGGAATCCATTTCTTATATGATGGCGAGCATCCTGTTGCCGCCAAGTAATTAGAAAAGCGTTTCTTGAGTGGGCTCTTGCTTTGGCGCCTCTTCTTGGAAAAACGCTTTGTAATTAACTTTGGAATCCTTGCAGAAATCATCTATTTCCTTAAAGAACGCTTTTAACTTGGACTTATCGTCAAAACGATAGAAAGCCGTATAATCCGGGTATAAATCAGGGTGCTTCTCTTGGATGTATTTCAAGATGGCCCATCGATAGGAGCCTCGCATGTTTAGGCCATCAAGCCAATACTCGTCCACATATGTTTTGGACTTTTCGATAATGGAAGGAACCGAGGTTATTTGATAGAAAATCGGAGCGATGAAGACGACCGTTCGGATCCCATTATGGTGCATCGTTTCAAGGGTTGAAAAGCGTTCTGCGATTGATGAAGCTTTATCCATGTCATTTTTGAAAGATTCGTCTATGGTGTTGATCGACATCGCAAAAGTGAAGTTTTTCAGTTTCTTGAAAATGTCGATGTCTCTTAGTGAAAGCGAATTTTTGGTAAGCAAAGTCACCTGACAGTCCGCTTTCGTAAGCTGCTCCATAATGCCTTGCGTAACTCGGTACTTCGCCTCAAAAGGGTTATAGGCATCGGTAACCGACGATAAAAGAACGCTTCTCCCTTTGATTTTGCTGAGGTCGATTGGCTTGGGGCAACGTTTCACATCCAAATATTGGCCCCAAGGTTCTGCATGGTTCGTATATTTGCTCATGAACTGGGCATAGCAGTAGAGACAAGCATGGGGGCAGCCGACATAAGGATTAATGACGAAATCGCTCAGCCCCGATTTGCTGAGGTAATCTTTCGCTTCAATTTCTTTAACTAAAATGCCCATTTCATCCTTTGCTTTAGTATAGCAAAAATAGTGGAAACTAAGCTTTAAATAGGCTGATAAAGCCACAATTTAGCTTTTCGTGAGGTTGCCACTCCAAATTTCGAGTCTTATAATCCATGTATGAAAAAGGGATTGCTGATAATTCTCTCGGGGCCTTCGGGAGTCGGGAAAGGCACGATTCGCCAAGAAATGATGGATGACCCTAGCCTTAATCTTTGGTATTCGGTTTCATTAACGACCCGCAAAAAAAGACCCGGTGAAGTCGAGGGGCGCGAATATCACTTTGTGAGCGGAAAAGAATTTGAAGAAAATTTGGAAAAAGGGAACCTTCTGGAGCATGCGAGGTTCGTCGATCATTTTTACGGGACGCCCAAAGACGAAGAGGAAAAGATGAGGTCTTTAGGCAAAAACGTGATTTTGGAGATTGATGTTAATGGGGCTCGCCAAGTCATGAAAAAATGCGAGAAAGACGAACCTATTTCGATTTTTATTCTTCCGCCGAGCATGGATGAACTCGAAAAAAGGATCCGCGGCCGCTGTACGGAAGGCGAGAAAGCCATTGAATGTCGGCTGGAACGAGCCCGTGTGGAGATGGAAGACGCCAAGTTTTACAAATATAAAGTGGTGAATGACAATATCAATCGGTGCGTGAAAGAAATCCAAAATATCATTCGCAAAGAGTTAGAATCCCAAAGATAAAGAATATAATTATTTTGTGCTGATCCTTGATGTGTTGACGCAATACGGAACGCGGTCCTTGGACCGGACATTTTCTTACCTTTATTTTGGAAAGAAGAAAGTGGAGCCGCGTTTTCGGGTTCGCATCGATTTCGCCGGTCACCCCGCCATGGGTTTTGTCATGCGGGTTCATTCAACGGAGAAAACGCCAGCCGATCTCGAAAAAGAGAATGGCTATGCTTTCAAGGAGATTCAGGAGTGGGACATCATGGACGAAGAGCCGCTTCTGACGGATAGCCTCATGGCATTAGCGAGTCAAGTCGCAGACTATTATTTCGCCCCTTTGATCTCGGTTTTGCAAGCTATGCTGCCCCAGTCCCTGTCTCCGCGTCTTTCTTCGCTTCACGGCCCCAAGATCGCCTACGAGAAATGGGTGGAGCTTCTTGATGCCACGGAAGAAGGGCTGACCGACAAGCAAATCGAGATGCTTCGCTTGGTCGCCAAAAACTCTCCGATTTTGAAAAAAGAAGCCGGTTCTTCCTCAATTCTTGAGAAACTCGTTGCGGCAAAGAAGGTTCGCGTCATCCTTAAAGAGAAGGAGCGATTTCATATCCCCCCTGAGGAACTCGACGTCCCCCATGAGCTCACTTTGGAGCAGCAAGCCGCCTATGATGCGATTTTGAATTCTCCGAAAGAAGTGGTTCTTCTGCAAGGGGTGACAGGATCGGGGAAAACGGAGGTGTATCTGCATCTTTCGGAGAAAATTTTGTCAGAGGGGAAAACCGTTTTGATGATGGTGCCCGAAATCAATCTCACCCCGGCGATGGTGGAGTATTTCTCCAAACGGTTCGGACCCAAAGTCGCGATTCTCCATAGCGGGCTCACGCCTGGCGAACGTTATGACGAATATCGGCGCATCGCGAATGGGAAAGCCCAGATCGTGGTGGGAGCCCGTTCTGCGGTTTTCGCCCCCTTAAGCAACATCGGCCTCATTGTTTTGGATGAAGAACATGTCGACTCTTACAAGCAGGACAGCGCGCCTTATTATCACGCGCGCGAAGTCGCGATCATGCGCGGGAAAAACGAGGGAGCCAAGGTTTTGCTTGGCTCGGCAACCCCTTCTTTAGAGACCAAGGCTCGGGCTCTCCGCGGGGTCTATGGCTATGCGGAGATGAAACATCGCATTAACGAAAAGGCGCTTCCTCACACCGCGATCATCGATCTCACCGATCGTTCCAATTTTTCGAAAAAGAGCGAGAAACTTTCATCGCCTTTGCTTGCGAAAATCCAAGAAAAGCTCGAAAGAAAAGAGCAAATAATGCTTCTCATTAACCGGCGTGGTTATTGGACTGGCGTCAATTGCCCTAACTGCGGCTATATTTTCACCTGCCCTTCCTGCGGCGGGAATCTGACCTATCACACCGAGGATCAGATGCTTAAATGCCATCACTGCGGTTTTGTCGAGAAATTCCCGGCGCAGTGCCCCAACTGCGGAGCCACGAACCTCCGAAGGGTGGGCTATGGAACCGAACGCGTGGTGAAAGAAGTCCAAGATCTTTTCCCGGAAGCCCGAATCGCCCGCCTTGATAGCGATATCGGCCAGGTTTCCAAAAACGTCGAAATGGTTCTGCGCGCTTTCCAAAAAGGGGAATTTGACATCTTGGTTGGAACCCAGATGATCGCCAAAGGCCATGATTTCCCTAACGTTACTCTTTCGGGCGTCGTTTTGGCGGATATCGGGCTTTCGCTTCCCACCTATCGCGCTTCCGAAAGAACCTTTGAACTTATCGCCCAAGCGGTGGGGCGGAGCGGCCGGAGCAGCAAAGTGGGCGAGGCTTTGATTCAAACGTATAACCCCAGCCATTACGCGATCGTCTTTGGGGCCCGTCAGGATTACGAAGGCTTCTTCGCCCGTGAGATGCAGGAAAGGAAGATCACGCAGTATCCTCCGTATGTTTATCTTATCCTTTTGGAGTTTGGGGCCAGCAACGAAGCCAAGGCCGTTCAAGCGTCTTATGACTTCAAAAAAGAAATCGAATCGCAAGGCTTTGAGGATCTTTCGCTCGTCGGGCCTCTCACCCCGTACTATTCGTTGACCAATGGCAAATACAAACGCATCCTCCTTCTCAAGTTCAAAAAGCGCGATTCGCTGGCTCCCTATCTCAGGAATCTTCTTTCGAAGTATGCTTCTCGGGGCGGGGTCGATATCACCATCAACGTCGATCCTCTTGATTACTGATTTTTCGTTTTGCCCGCATCCGTTTTGCTCATTTCATTCGGCTTCCTGGTTTTTCATGGAAAAACGGGTAAAGAAGCAAAAATGCCAAAAAAATGTGTTTCTTTCTTTGATTTATGCTTAACTTAATGTAAATCCTGCGCTTTACGGTAGACCAACCATGGAAATCGAAGAAAACATTTACGAGCCTTTAGATCTTTTTCGCTCACGCTATAAAGACGCCCACGCCAGAAACGTCAGCGATTTTTTCGAAGACCTCGTTCGCAAATCCGGGATCGATGAGGCCAAAAACGCTGATACGGTGGGTAAAATTAAAGCCAAGCAAAAAGAGATTGCCGACTCCACCAAAGCTTTGTCGAAGAAAAAAGCGCTCCGAGGTTTTGTCGTTTTCCTGATTGTGGCTTTAGCGTTGGTGGCTCTTTTCTTTGGCTACGTCGCCGCCACTGGCAAAAGCGACATCTCCCCCCTTTGGCTTTGCATTCTCATCATCGCCGGCTGCGTTCTTGGAATCGTGGGCTTCAGCCTTTTGATCGGGCTCAGCCTTCGCCAAGGCATCAAAAAGGCCCAAACGGTTCTCGCTGGTTTAAATGCCGAATACAATGCTTTGCTTCATGAGGCTTGGCTAGAGATGCAGCCGCTTAATGACCTCTACGATTGGGGTATGACCCAATCCCTCGTGGAGAAAACCATCCCTTTGGTGAAGATGGATCCCTATTTCGACAACGAGCGCTTCGAGAACATGGCCGCCAAATACGGTTTGAGCGATTCCACCGATCCCAATAGCTCGGTGGTTTATGTCCAAAGCGGTGAAATCATCGGCAATCCTTTTATTTTGGCGCGAACCTATAACACCTGGATCGGCACCAAAGCCTATACGGGCACCTTGCAAATCAGCTGGACCGAAAGCCATTACGTCGACTGGGTTGATGGATGACTCGGGCCGACACAACGATAGTCAGGCCAGCGAGCAGCAATAAATAGAACGGCAAACGGCGTCGATTTGCCGGCAGAACGAATAGAGAACCGAGCAATGGGCACCCATGCTTGAGCAAGTAGGGCCGGTGGAATGAAGCCGATGGTCAGCAGTCGGTTCGCGAATCCACTGGGCGTGGGGCCGTCGAGCCAAAAGACGCCCTCGACCCACTGCATGGCAGTGATTCCCATGAGCGCCATCCTCCACCCCACCTGAGTCGCGGGTTATTTCGCCGTACAGGTAGGCAGTGACGCCGTACACGCACCCGCCAGCCAACAAACTGGATGTTGCGTCGAAGCAAATACGAATTTCCCTTCAAGACAATGGCTTTGAGCGGTCCTTGGTGCCGAACAGTTCAGCGACGCCTCCACGCCCCCCATCCCAAATAGGGCGAACTGACCAGAGATACTCACCGCAGGTCCCACCTGCGTCGGCACTGTACTACGGGCTGGCAAATTGAATTGGAAAGAAGGGTTCGTCGCGAGTCAAGCAGTCGCTCAGCATGGCTAAGTTGCGAGTCATCATCGTTTCAGTCGCAGTGGTTTGGTGTTCGATCCGTATCGAATGTCGTGATTTACAATCACCTGCTTCCTCTTTTACCTATCAACGTTCATTGATACAATCCGGAAGTTGGCTTTCGGGACCAAGGCGGGAACTGCTTGCCAGCGGGTGATGTATAGGAAGGGAGCAAATTCGATGCGAGATTTCGTGACCTCGACAGCGTCCTCATATGTTTCTCGACGTGCGTTTCTCACCGCCGGCGCCGTTGGCGGCGGGATTTGGCAGGCTGGTTGTGTGCTGAAGCAGCCGAGGGAAAAGGCTTCTCTCAAAAAGCGGTCATCAACATTCATCTCGATGGCGGCCCGCCCCACCTAGACATGTACTCACCTTCAGCCTGACTCACCCTCACAGTGAGATACGGCGAGTTCACGGGCATCTCAACCAAGATTCCCGGTTACTCATCTGGCCAGTTGCTCCAGCTGGCGGCGGCGGCGAATAAGTTGGTCTTCGTTCGCTCGTTGGTCGGTTCGGCCGGCCCACACGACGCATTTCAGTCCACTGGGACGACGATGTAGCGCTCGGCAGTTTGCGGGGCCTGCGCCAAAATCTCGCTGGGGTTAGGGTAGGGCAGCCATTCATCGGCGCGTGGTGCCGGGCTGATTTCAGCAGTGTACGGCACCCCATGCGAGGTTACCGCAACATCCGCATCCAGCGGAATGGCTTCCAATTCGGCAATGGCTTTCAGTTGATTGTTCATCTGCTTCAGCAGATATTCAGCTTCGGTTGGCTGCAATTCCAGCGCAGCCAGGTCAACCAAATGATCAAATGTTTCGCGAGAAATAGGTTCGGCCATAAGTTAGAACACCTTTTTAAGGAGCTGTGGTTGCGGTAGCAGTAGCTGCGGAAAGGTCATCCGTAGGCCAGCGTTTCCGCCGTTGGTGGCGGTATGGTGGTGTCTCGGTGACCGTCGGCGTATTGGTAATGGTCGGGGTTGCAGTCGGAGTATTCGTGTTTGTGGGCGTAGGCGTAAAGCTTGGCAGCGTGAATAAAGTGGAGGTCGGCAGCGACGTGGATGAGGGCCGTGGTGCAAGCGTCTCAGTTGGCAGTCCACCGGGTGTAATGGTCCAGGTGGGCGGCAGTTGTTTAAGCGTCGAGGTAACCGTAGGCAGCACCAATGGGGGCGGAGGGTCGGCGAACGGATTTAAATTAGAGTTGGGATCCACAACAATGCTTAAAAAGATAATCGCCAATACCAGCGCCGCCGCCAGCGTTAGTATCGTAAGAACATTGAGAACATTGTCTTTCATCGTGCGAGGTTCCTTTCAGCACCAGTCCCCTGGCAGCTTGCCGGTATCCTGTCAGTATATCCGACTTTTGGGAACTGTCAGAAACGTTTGGGGTATAATGTTGCCGTGAATTCAGCCATTAACAAATTGCACGTGCCACCGGAACAGTGATGGTGGCGTTCCTGTTTACCCAAATCATTGGGCTGGTGCGCGGCATTTTAACCACCCGTGCATTTGGCACCAGCACCGATTTGGATTCTTTCAACGCCGCCAATCGTGTCACAGAAGTATTGTTTAACTTCATGGCCGGTGGCGCATTGGGCTCTGCCTTTATCGCCACCTTTACCGCCATGCTTGCCAAAGATCGGCGCGAGCAGGCCTGGAAGTTAGCCTCAGCGCTGGCAAATTTGCTCTTCCTGGTGCTGACAACCGCCGCCGTCCTTGCAGCATCTTTGCGCCACAGGTAGTTCGGTACTGGCTTGTTTGCCCTGGCTCCTGAACTGCCGCCCACTCAAGAGGCGCTGACGGTCGCTTTGCTGCGTTGGATGTTGCCCACCGTTATTGTGTTTGGGTTCAGCGGATTGGTGCTCATGGGCATCCTTAACGCACATCAACGTTTTTGGCTGCCAGCGATTGCCCCTGCCATGTATTCCATCGGGCAAATGGTTGGCATACTGCTCCTGCCCGCCAGTTGGGGCATTCAGCGCCTGGCAGTGGGCACCATGTTGGGCGCACTGCTCCATCTTGCCGTTCAGTTACCTGCCTTACTGCGCCTGGGCGGCAAATTTAGCCCCACATTAGGGCGCGGTGTGCCTGAAGTGCAGCAAGTGGCCTGGCTGATGGGCCCACGCATTCTTGGCGTGGCAGTGGT
>CAVRMZ010000053.1:0-5817 GCA_963722445.1 uncultured Bacilli bacterium
TTGGGGTTACCCCAAGAACTGGTGCAAAGGCAGCCTTTCCCGGGACCCGGCTTAGCCATCCGAATCATCGGTCCGATCACGAAAGAAAAAATCCGCATCGTCCAAGAAGCGGACGCGATTTTCCGGGAAGAGGTCAAAAAAGCCAATTTTCAGGGAAAAATGGGTCAATATTTCGCGGCCTTGAGCAACATGCGAAGCGTTGGGGTGATGGGGGATGAAAGATCTTACGAATACGCCGTGGTTCTCCGCGCGGTTTCGACAGAGGATTTCATGACGGCCGAACCCGTGCCGCTTCCTTATGATCTCCTCGGTAGAGTCTCCGACCGCATCGTTAACGAAGTCAAAGGCGTGAATCGGATTCTTTATGACTTCACCTCCAAGCCTCCTGCCACGATTGAATTCGAGTAAAACCGATTTTTTATCTCGGATTTTTCACCATAATATCCTTATGCGAAAAGAAATCGATTTAAAAACCTATCGCAAGCGAAACCAATACAAATGGTTTTCGACCTTTCCGGATCCCTCCTATGGTTTTGACGTCGACATCGATGTCGACAAAGTTGTGAAATTGGCGAAGTCCAAAGGCGAATCTTTTTTCCCGTACTTCCTCTATCTTGTGACCAAAGCCGTTAACGGCGTGCCTGAATTAAAAATGCGCGAAGTCCAAGGAAGGGTTTATCTCTATGATCTTATTAGCCCTACCTGGACCGTCATGACGGAATCTGGCGTCTATGAGAATACGGGCATGGTTATGGAATGGGATTTCCCAAAGTTTTACCAAAAAGTCAAAGCCTTGACTGCGAAAGCCAAAAAGATGGAACCAGGCGATGACCTTGACGCCTTCCCCATCTGCAATAAACCTGAGGTCATTTATTCGACCTGCGTTCCTTTTTTGGAAATCAAGGGAATGACGCATCCGACCCCCGCGAATAATCACGATTCTTTATCGATTCCCCGCATTCTATGGGACAAATACCGACTCGAAGGCGATGGCCGCTTCCACATAACGTTGAATATCACGGTATCCCATACCCTCGTGGATGGCTTCCCGTTAGCCACTTGTTTCAGCGCCATCAAAGAAGACTGCCTTAACCCCGAAAAAGCTTTAGGCCAATGACAAAGCTCGCCCATCTTGGGGGATTTTCAAAGATAAATCAAGACCATATTTTGGATTTTGCAAAGCGATTGGGCAATAGCCTTTCGCATAAAGCTGGCTTCCGCTGAGAACCATCGCAGTCTTTGAAAAACATCATGGAATCGGGAATAAGTTTGTGGCTCATGGAAAGCCAAAATGGTATAACGCTCTCATTGAAAAGCGATTGCCAAGAGGAACCCCATGGAAACAAAGAGCAAAAAAGCCGGTCGGAAGATAAACGTTGCCATCATCGGAACGATCGGAGTGGGAAAGTCGACTTTCGTCAAGCACTTAGGCGAAGAAGCCATAAAACGGGGCGAGGCCCTTCTCGTCGATCTTGAGCCCAGCGTGACGATTCAATCCATCAACGACATTCTGGAACGATTTTATCAAGACAAAGAATCATGGGCTTACCCGTTGCAGCTCTCCATTGCCGCCGCCAATGAGGTCCAGCTCCAGGAGGCTAAGAACCGCGATTATGACATCATGCTTTTTGATTCTCCTTATTCGGCTTTCGAATATTGCCGCATCCATGCGAAGCACGGGCGAATCACCGAGGAGGAGAAAAGCGCCATCGATGCGATTAGTAGGCCTTTCCCTTTCGATTACGTCATCCTGATCAAAGAAACCAAGGCCAAGGCGATTGAACGCATCAAAAAAAGAAACGAAGCCGTCGAGCAAAAGGCAAATCAATTAGCCCAAGAAGACGTTCCCATCAACGATTTCGATTATGTAGAAGAGCACATGAAGGACTACAACCGATATCTCCCCGAATATTTTGAGAAAAAATTCCCCAAAGCGGAAAGGATTGAAATCGATGGCTTGCCCGAGGACGATACATCAGAATACCAAGACCTAATCGCTAAAACCTACGACCATATCCTTTTGCAAGGGCAGCATCGTTAATTTCGAATCCGCTTTTGAAAAAAATCCTTTTATCGGATAATCTATTTCACGATGAATAGAAAATTGGAAGAAATGTCCTTAGAAGAATTGTGGACCCTTTTCCCGATTTTTCTTGAACCTTATAATCCGAAATGGAAAATATGGTATCGTGACGAGAAAAGAAGGCTTCTTTCTTTCGTCCCTCGGGATTTGGTCTTCCGAATCTCACCTATCGGCAGCACTGCGATCGGTGCCATTTACGCCAAACCAATCGTGGACATCCTGCTTGAGGTTCCCTCCGAAAAAGACCTCAATACCATAGATGACGCTTTGGAGAAAAAAGGATACCGAAGATTGCAAAAAGACGCCAAATCCATCGACTTAAATCGAGGTTACACGCCGAAAGGCTTTGCCAAGCGCGTCTTCCATCTTCATGTCCGGGTCCAAGGCGATAATAAAGAACTTTATTTCCGGGATTATTTGATCGATCATCCCGAAATCGCCAAAGCCTATGAAAAACTAAAACTTGGTTTGTGGAAGCAATACGAACACAACCGCGATGCCTACACGTCCGCCAAAGGGCCTTTTATCAAAAAATATACCGCTTTAGCAATGATAGAATACAAAGGAAGATACCAGTAAAATCACTTTCCGCGCTGTTTTTTTGGCAAAAGAAAAAGAACGGAGGTCGTTTTTTGATAAGTCGCATAATCGGGTCGCCGACTGACCTGCCGTTTTTCCATTAAAGGAATCGAAACGAAAATGAAAAGAGAAAGAATCGAAACCGCTCCGGGAAAGAGATACCATAAGTCAAGATGCGCTGGGAGAAAGGCGAAATAAACCCCGAACCAAACCAAGATTTCGCCAAGATAATTTGGATGGCGCGAAAAATTCCATAATCCTCTTTGGCAGACGGGCTTTCTTTCCAAAGAAGCGTTTGCTTTCAAAAAAACATGCACGTCATGATCGGCTAATGCTTCCAATAAAGTCCCAAAAAGGATTAAGGCATCACCAAATAAGCTCGGCCAATTGCTCGTCGATGTCATAAGGATAATCCCAGGAAACAAGCCTAAGAAAACCAAAACCGTAGGAAACATTTGAATCCCGAGAAAGTTGATGATATGCCAAAGCCAAGCGGGATTTTCCTCCCGGTATTTGCGGTAGCGCCAGTCCTCCCACTGAAGGCCTTCGAACGTGGTGATCCAGTTGAGGGTAAGACGAACCGACCAAAAGGAGAAAACGAGGAGGAAAACAAACCGATAAGGATCCAAGAACCAGTAAAAGACTGTGAGATAGAGAAGAATGACCCAAGGAGTCAAACTCCAGTAAAGATCGTAGACGCTGGAATTTTTGAGGATCAGGGAAATAATCCAGATAATGAGGGTAGCCACAAAATCAAAAAAAGCTAGCCGCCAAATAATATTGGCGATCCAGAAAGAAGCGAAATAGCCACAGGCGTAGGCGATGACGTAAAAAAGGAAGAAGAGAAAAAGACCGCGTGATTTTCGTTTGTCCCTGTTTGCATTCATTTTTTGTTTACCTAAAAAGAAAGCAGAAGCACTGACGAATAGATTCTAGCCTCGCGGCGCAGCTCCTCAAACATATTTCGAACATCGGCCCCCGCTTCGCCAAAAGCAGCAGGAAATTCCATAAAGCTTTCAGCGGACCTCGAATGCCCAACTCCGCTTTGAGGGGAAGCGCCAAAAAAACAAAATGGCATCGCACTGGTTCTTTGGAAACGTCAGTGGCAAAAAAACTCAGCCTTTCAATTTTTTTTGGCATTCTGGGCAAATTCCGAAAAGCTGCACATTATGGTCAAAAACCTTATATCCTGTCTCTTTATTGATTTCCTTGTTTGCCCCTTCGTAAGGGCATTCCTCAAGATAGGCCTTCTTGTGGCATTTCACGCAAATGATCACATGCGTGTGTTTGGCACTCGCCAAAAAAAAGGAATTCTCCCCCCTCTCGTCCCTTTCTTTCTTCACAAGGCCGGTTTTCTCAAACGAAGCAAGGGCCCGATAAATCGTCGAAAGATTTTCGCCTTTTTTCCCAATCTTCGCATAGATCGTTTCGGCGGTCAGGGGCAATTTCGCCTTTTCCAATACTTTGAGAACAAGAATTCGCGGGGCGGTTTTCTTAAGCCCATAACTCTTTAAATCTATCTTTTTCATATTAGTATTATCGCATTGTCCTTGACAGCATTCAAAGGATGTTCATAATCTTTGTTGCAAATGGTTTGCATTTGCATTTACTTGAGGAAAAAATATGAAAACAAAGATGGGCCTTCTCTTCGTTTGCCTCGGCTTAACCCTGGAAGCATCAGGCTGCTCAACCGCCGCATCCACAACCGCAAACGGGCTTTCAATCTACACCAGTTTCTACCCTGTTTACGATTTCACCTCACGCATTCTAAAAAACCACGGGACCGTAACCAACATCACCCCTGCCGGAAGCGAACCGCATGATTACGAACTGACTTCCGCGGATCTCAAAGGAATGGAAAGCGCCGACGCCATTTTTGTCAATGGGCTCAATCTTGAGCCTTGGTATTCCAGTCTCACGTCGTCTTTGGCCAACAAGTCCTTCGTCGTGACTTCAGGTATCACGACGCGAAAAATCGAGGAAGCCATCGATCCTCATGTCTGGTTGAATCCTCTCAACGCGATTCAGGAACTGGCCAACATCAAAAACGAAATCATTACCCTCGATCCGGACAACGCCGCCGATTATGAAAACAATTATTGGGATGCGATGACCCTTTTCTCATCTCTGGATGCGACTTTCGCCACGATGGCGAATCAATTCACGAATAAACACATCGTCGTTTCCCACGCGGCCTTCGGCTATCTTTGCGATCATTACGAAATGACGCAAATCTATGTGGATGGGCTTTCTCCGGACGACGAACCCTCCGCCTCGGACATCGCCCGCATCATCGCGGCAGTCAAGACCTACAACATCACCACCATCTTTTACGAAGAACTGGTTTCCCCAGAAATATCGCAGAAAATAGCCGATGAAACCGGGGCCAAAACCGATGTATTAAATCCACTGGAAGGGTTGAGCGCAGACGAATTGAAAACAGAAGATTATTCCTCTGTGATGATCGATAATTTCCACAAATTGGCAGGCGCTTGCATCTCGTGATCCAGCTGAAAGACGTTTCTTTTTCCTATGATGGGAAACCAGTCCTCAATAATCTTTGCCTTTCGTTTGAAAAGGGTTCTTTTATAGGGATTACCGGCGAAAACGGTTCGGGGAAAACGACGCTTCTCCGACTGATGGCGGGATTAGGCAGGCCGCAAAAGGGATCCATAGACCTTGGGAAAGGGTGCGTCGTTTCCTATGTTAGGCAAACAACCTCAGGTGAAGAAGGGAATTTCCCCGCCTCTGTGAGAGAAATCGTTGCGCTCGGAGCCGTGACGAATCAGACGATTTTTCTTCCGCGGGGCTTGGATAGACGCCTTCGCGATATTTTGGGTGAAACTGGCCTTCAAGGCCAGGAAAATTCACTTTTTGCCAGCCTTTCAGGCGGTCAAAAGCAGCGCGTCAAGATCGCCAAGGCTTTGATCCGAAACCCCGATATTCTGCTTCTTGACGAGCCAACTTCCGGTCTTGACGAAAAGGGTCGCGAGGATTTTCTGGCTCTCCTGAGCGCTCTCAAAAACGAAGGGAAAACCATTGTCATGGTGAGCCATCGAAAAGATGATTTTCAAAGCGCCAGCGCCATTTATCACTTGATTAACGGGCGCCTTTTCAAGGAGCAGAAAAATGCTGGACTTTGAATTCATGCGTCT
>CAVRMZ010000054.1:0-3598 GCA_963722445.1 uncultured Bacilli bacterium
GATGGAAGGCTCCATCGCGTAAAAAGCATTGATTCGCTTATTGCTTGCCGAAGCTTTATTGAGAGAGACGATAAGCCGAGAGAACATGATCAAAGCAGCCAAAGATGAGGTGAGATAAGCGATGAGAGAGACGATTTCCCCTGTCGTAAGGAAACCTTCGCTCACCCCGAAATGGCCTAAATAAACGACCAAGATCATCCCGATGTTGATGAAACAGAAAGTCAAAGGGTTGATAAGGGCGTTATACGCCGCCATCGCCATGTTCTTTTTCTCATAGGAAGAAATGGATTGATCGAATTTGGCGGATTCAAAGGTTTCTTTGTTAAAAGCTCTAATCGGCCGAGCGCCTTTTAAGGAATCGCTTGACAAAGAGGAGATGCCATCCAAATTCCTTTGAATCGCAGCATATTTCTTGGGTGAAACCAGCATCACAAGCCCGATGATCGCTGCGGATAAAAGAATGACCCCGAGAAAAATGACGCCTGCCCGCCAATCGATGACAAAAGATAGAACCGTGGATCCGATTAGCAAAAAAGGAGGCCGGAAGATAAGGCGCATAAACATCATGACCCCATTTTGCAGGGAAAAAGAATCATTGTTAACAAGCGTCAAAATTTTTTGCTTTCCAAAATCGTCGAGCTGTTTCTCCGAAAGCGAGGACATGTGGTTATAAATGTTTTTTCTGAGGTCATACCCAAAATCAGCGGAAACCCTTGCCGCTAAATATTGAGCGGCCATGGTGCAGCCGAAACCTGCCACAGCGATGGCCACCATAATACCACCTAAAGTCAACGTGTAATTCAAATCGTTTTGAGCAATTCCTTTGTCAATGATGTAACGGACAAGAAAAGGGGTCATCAATTCGGCCCCGCACTCAAAAAGTTTGAGAAATGGGCCAAGAACAACCTTGAAAGAATGACGTTTTAATGGCGAAAGAGCCAACGCGGTCTTCATCGCCTAAGCCTTTCCTTTATTCGCTTCATCAGCTTTCTGCGATGCTTTTTCATAGCTTTCGGGTCGGGGTCTTGAAAAAACGATAATGGCCACCGCATCCGAATCGGTTTCGGGTCCAGCCAAGAAGCGCCAACCATCATCGGGATTTCCCGCAACATGATCATAGACGGTGCCTTTCCCAAATTTCACATCGCCAACATCGGTGAAGGACCAATGAATGGTGTCGGGGACAAAGCCGCAAAAGAGATTTCCGCAGTCAACGATAAGAGGCGGAAATTCGTAAGTGACATCGAAATCGCAAAGCCCTTGAACCCGATCAAAGGAAACCAACGAAAACACATTTTTGTGATTAGGGCCTAAAACCCCGGCCTCATTGACTTCGAGGGAATCGCTGAAAGTATCATTATCAAAAACCGGATCCTGCCGGCGGAGACTATAGGATTTGGATAAGGCATCAATTCGCTCGTTGGTGTCTTTATACTCGGCGAGATGCTCACCTTTTAGCAAGCCACCGACGGCCATGAGCTGATAGCCGAATTGTGCATAAAGAAATAAGCGCAAGGCCAATAATTCGTCTTTCTTCGCGCCTTGGCCCGCTAAGAGCATGAGGCCAAGGCGATAAGAAACCTCTGGGAAGACGTTAACCTCTTTCCCCGTTGTGGCGGTAAAACGGTTATAGCATTCCGGCCAAATATCAAAAAGACAATCAAACGCAAATTTTTCATCGCGATTGACGAAAATACCTTTGGCATAACAATCCGCAAAATGGATAAGACCGTCTAAAGAACCCATCGCCATGGCTTTAGCGTAGCATTCATAAGCACCTTGAAAATCCGTTTTGCCCAATAAGCCTGATTCGCAAAGAACGCCCAACCGAGTTAATGCATCACCGTCTTTCGAAAGCGATTGCATTCCGTAATAGGAAAGGGCGACCTTGGGATCGCTCGGCGTAAACTCGGAACCGTTTTCGTAAAGATCTCCGAGATCGAAAGCCGCCTCAGAATTGCCACGACCGGCCAAAATGGAAAGATATTGAATGAACAAAGCTTCGTTGGCTTTCTTATGGTTGATTTTCCCCTCTTTGTAGCGGTTAACGTATTTCTGAACCGCCTGAGGATGCTTCTCCATATAATCCTCGCCGTAATAAGCGAGATTCATTTCCTTGAGAGCCTCACGATCAAGAGCGTACCCTGAAGCGTCTCCGATGACAGCATCCATTCCGCATTCGGGGCAAATAGCGGTCACGCCTCGATCATCGGTAATCCAATCATTAACCTTACGGGCGCTATAGGTTTGGCGGCAGAAAAAACAAGAACAATTCACGCTTCGCAAAATCTCAATATCGTTATTGGAGGCGTGCTTATGGATTTCGACGAGTTTAGGGTCTTTTTTAGCAAGAGCAGTCTCGTCTTTTAAGATACTTCTTTTCTCGTCTTTTTTCATTGCGTGGTTATCATAACACAAAGCCAACGCAGGCGCAGGCGCGGATGCGCAACAAATGATGGCCTAAGGAAAGAGTTCTTTTTCTTGTCTTTTTTTCGATCTTTCCCCTTGTATAATATCGGTAGCCATGAAAAGGAATTACGGCGGAATCAAGATATACCAAGCGGCTATTCTCCTTGTCTTGGCAGTCATTGGTATCGGAGTCGGAAGTTTTTATGATCTTTCAATAGCCGAAAAATTCTTCAGTTCGAATAATCTTTTTGGGAAAATATTCAACGCGGTTGGATCGCTTCCAGCCTATGCTCTCGTGGGCGATAGCGGCATTCTTTTATATTTTTATTTCAAGAATTCCGGATCCAAAAACCGGGATTGTATTGCTTATTTCTTTTTAATCGCGTTGCCTCTTTTTTCCGGAGCGCTTTGGGGTTACGACGTTTTGACTGATTTCGCGTCAAAAACCTTTTATGCCATCGGCCTAGGAATCGTGATCATCGCCTTTCTCGATGCGGGTTTCTATTTTTTTGCCAAAGGGTGCGACCGAGCCGAAGGGTACAAAGATGCCATCGCCATTCTTTTCTCGGCCTTCATTGTGATCGTTCTCGTCTACGTTCTTAAGAAAGCGGTCGTAAGGCCTCGCTATCTTTTTTTACTCGACAACGGCCTCGGCTACTATCAACCTTGGTATGATTTCGCTTCGACTTTGAAAACGACTTTTTCAGGTAATGCCTTTACGTCCCTTCTCAACAGTTGGCCAAGCGGCCATGCGGCCATGGCAGGTTTTGGCATCCTTTATGTACTGACCGCCAAGCTAAACAAGAAAACCTCGGGTAAGGAAACGATTTTCTTCCTGACCTCCTTCCTATGGATGGTATTAGTAGCTTTTGCCCGCATGAGCGATGGGCATCATTTTTTAAGCGATGTCTCTTGGGGTATTTTGATTGGATCGGGCTTCTCGGTTTTGACGGCCGTCTTAATCTTTGGGACTCGCCCGGAGCTTGAAATGGCCATAGCCAAAAACCTTAAATGGAACAAAGGTCTTAAAGGAAAACACGCCTTTAAATGGAATGAATGGCTGATTAATAAAACGCAAAAGCGGGAAACCCTGGTTATCGATGATCGGGAATTCTTGGCTATTCGCCGTGCCAATAACATTAAGAAAATTTCCGCCGCCTCGGTTCGACCCTCCTTTAAACTTTCCAAA
>CAVRMZ010000055.1:0-24501 GCA_963722445.1 uncultured Bacilli bacterium
GGCCTGCTGGGCGAGGCCGCGGTCTTGTAGCAACGTCCGAAGTCCGCAACCAGGTTGCGCGACGCAACCTGGTTGCAGGGGTAGACGCGGGACGCCGCCGTCAACCCTCGTCCGGCGGCTTCGTCCTGCTGGAGCACGTAGAGCTTGCCGTCCCGGCGCGCGGAAGAAGACCCAGCCGAAGCCCTCAAGCGACGGATCCTCGAAGAGCTCCGCCGCCCAGACGAGGTCGCCGACCTCGATGCCCGCCGCGACGAGCTCCGCGCGCGCGGCCGTGACGTCAGTCGACGATCGAACCCGTGCACAAAGCAATGCCGGTGATGATTTTGACGACTTTATTGATTTGGAGCCCCAAAGTGCCTTGCCCGACTTCGATTTTGGTGGCGAGGGTGCTGACTTGCCCGACTTCGGTATCCATGCCGACGGCGTAGACAACAGCCTTGCCCGAGCCTTCGACGATGGTCGACCCCGCATAAAGGACGTTCATGATTTCGCTGATGGCATGGCCCGTCGCGTCAAAAGAGCCGGCCAAACGGTTGAGAGGGACGGACTCGCCTGAAATAACGGAGTTATCGACGAAAAGCTCTGTGGTTTCGACTAAGCGGCAATCGGCGCTCACGATATCGCCTTGGACGACGACGATAAGGTCTCCGACCGCGAGATCAACGGCCGGGATGGTCTTTTCGACCCCGTCGCGGATGACGCGGACGTTCCGCGGGATCATTTTTCCTAATAGCGACAGCGCTTGATCGGTCCGCCACTCCTGAATAAAGGAGAAAACGCCGTTGATGATAATGACGGCCCAAACGGCGATCGCAAGTTCGGGCATCTTCGCGAAAATGGCCAGAATGCCAGCCACCCACAAAAGAATCGCCATCGGCGAAATGAACTGTTTGAGAAGCTGCGGGATTGGATGGAAGGTCTTCTTTTCCTGAACCTTGTTGAGACCATACGTCAGTTGTCTCTTCTTGGCTTCCTCTTCCGTCAAACCCCGAGGGCCGGTTTCGAGATCTTGGTAGACTCCCTCAGTTTCCTTGCCCGCTATTTCAGTTTCTGTGTATTTTCTGTCCATGTTGGGACACCTCGATTCATAAGTCTACGCCTAATAAAAAAGGCGCATCCGCATCGCGCGAGAAGCCGCGCGTACCTTTGCGGTTAACAAAGGGCGCGAATGACATCTGGTGGTACGGCGTAACCTACGAGGACTTTATCATCGAGGTTCGCTAAACTCGTCAGACTTTCAGATAGACTCTGGGCCAATTTCGTTAGAATGGCCGAAAAGAGCATCCGTTCCCACCAAGCAAAAAGCGCCCTTGGAGAAATGGCGTGGTTGCTTACTTGGCAGTTTTTCATAAGTAAATATTACACTTCTTCGGGTTATTTGTGGATATAAGCGCTTACTTTTCAAGCAAACACGGCATTTCTTGTCTTTTTGAAAGCTTGTTTTTTTATCATATCGTTTGAAAAAAAGCGCGTAGTTGTTCAGCAAATCGAGAAGTTTTGGAAAATCATGAAAACGTCTGAAAATCAGAAATCCTGCAAGGACAGACAATCTGGTTACAATTTTGTCTATAGTTACTTATTATCTTCATTTTTTTATTTGTGTTAAGAAAAAATAAAATCGTGTTGTCATGAGATGGCCTCCGCCGCTATTTGCTCATGCGGCCTTGCGTCATGAGCAAGCGATTTTGCGTTTAGCCCAAAAAGTTAGTTTTCGTCAAGACTATTTTCCTTTATTTTTCGGCTTTTTCCAAACTGGTGGCCTCTTTAGGCCCCATAAAGTGATTTTGAGCGCTTTAGAAAAAATATTTTTATGAAAATGATAGTCGGCGTTTTTAGGCTCCGTTTCTCGATTTGCGGGTTTTCTTTCGTAGCCAGCAAGGAAAAAACAGAAAAAAAGGCTTGAAATGCCTAAATTTCGACCTAATCTTTCTCGCATAGGTTTACAGGTATCCCTTGGGGCTCCCCAAAGCCTGAGAAAGAATTTATGAAAAATAAAATATTTGCTCTTCCTCTTATCGCCTTGGCGGCGATCCTCGCAGCCTGTTCCGCTTCCGCAGGCGCTTCTTCCTCTTCAAAACACACTCTCATCGTTGGCATGGAGTGCGCCTATTCCCCCTTCGATTGGGAAACCATGACGCCGAATTCCCACACCGTCAGGCTTGAAAACAATAGTTCGATGTATGCCGATGGCTACGATGTGGATATCTCCACGGCCCTCGCCGGTTATCTTGGAGCGACGCTCGAGATCAAGCGCTATGATTTTGATGCGCTTATTCCCGCTCTTCAAACGAACGATATCGACTGCATTGTCACCGATATGTCTTACACCGCTAAACGGGCTCAATCGGTCGATTTTAGCGACGCTTATTACCAAAGCGCCATTGTCGGAGTCGTTAAAACCAGCAATAAGTATGCTTCCGCCACTTCGGTGGCCAGGCCTTGCAGGCTGCCGAGCCATCAGCCAGCTCGGGACCGTCGAAGACGACATCATCGGTCAGATTTCAAATGTCACCCATGTCACCGCGTCCGATACTTTTGGCGACGCGGTTCTTTCGCTCCAAGCCGGCGACGCCGATGTTCTTTTGGCCGAAGATCCGGTGGCGAAATGCATAGTCGATGTCAATAGCGGCCTCAAGGTCATCACTTTCTCGGATGGTTTCACGGGGGTTGATTCCGCTGACCTCAGCGGCAATATTCCGGTTCGCAAAGGCGATTCGGTTTTGCTCGGTCAAATCAATGCAGAATTGGCCAAGATTTCTGAGACCACGCGTGAGTTATGGATGCAGGAGGCGAGTGAGCGCTGTTCCGTTAATAATAGCGGATCCTCATCCTCGACGGCCGCCTAATGAACTCATGGGATAAAATCTGTTATCTTCTTTCAACATATGGGTTTCTTTTTCTCAAAGGGGCTGGCAACACCCTTTTTCTGGCGATTGTAGGAAGCATCGTCGGCCTTCTTTTGGGAATGGGGCTCGCCTTGCTCCGCAATCTGAGCGTTTCTCGACGCGACAGCTGGCCCCTTAAGATCGTCAAAGAGATCGGGAAATGGTTCTCTATCGTCTATATCGAAGTTTTTAGGGGCACGCCTTTGATGGTCCAAGCCATCTTGATGTACTTCTATGGCAAGATGTACCTTGGCCTCACTTGGGATGGGGAGCTTTGCGGGCTTCTTGTTTTGTCTTTGAACACCGCCGCTTATATGGCGGAAGATGTCCGGAGCGGCATCAATTCGGTCGACAAAGGGCAGGTCGAAGCGGCCCGAAGCTTGGGCTTCTCGAACTTTCAGACGATGGTTTCCGTCGTTTTCCCGCAAGCCCTCAAAAACTCGATACCGACGCTGCTTAACGACTACATCATGAACGTCAAGGATTCCTCGGTCTTGAACGTCATCAGCGTTACCGAACTTTTTATGGCGGCTAAAATCGCCAATACGGCCACTTGGATGGTGGTCGAAAGCTATCTCATCATCGCCATCATCTACCTCGTTCTGACCCTCATCGCCTCGGGAATTCTCAAGATCGTCGAGAAGAAACTGTCTTCTCCTTACGTCAAGAAAGTCGAGCATATCGGAAGAAGGGAGCGCATCCATGGCTGAGCCTCTCGTGAAAGTCCGAAATCTTTGCAAGAAATTCGACGGAGAAGAGATCCTCCACGCGATTTCCTTTGACGTGAAACCGCAGGAGACCATCAGCTTCATCGGCCCCTCCGGCGCGGGCAAGAGCACGCTTTTGCGCTGTCTCAACCTTTTGGAAGAACCCACCGCTGGTTCCATCGTCATCGACGGGGAAAACCTCATGGATCCGAGGACGGACGTCAACCAGCTCCGCCAGAAGATCGGAATGGTCTTTCAATCCTTTAACCTTTTCAAAAACATGTCGGTCTTAGGGAACGTCGTTACGCCTCAGACCAAAGTCCTTCACCGCAGCAAAGAGGCCGCCACCATCATCGCGTTAAAAACATTGGCGAAGGTTCATCTTCTTGATCACAAGGACTTCAAGATCTTCCAGCTTTCGGGGGGCCAGCAACAACGGGCGGCCATCGCAAGGGCTTTGGCCATGAATCCTAAAATCATGCTCTTCGATGAGCCCACAAGCGCTCTTGATCCGGAGATGATCGACGAGGTCCTCGATGTCATCCGGGAATTGCGAAAAGAAGGCATGACGATGCTGATCGTGACCCATGAGATGCGCTTTGCCTTCGACATCAGCTCGAAGATCGGCTTCCTCGATGGCGGTTCGCTTGTCGCCTTCGACACCGCGAGCGCCATCGCTAGCAGCGACAACAAACGGATCCAAGCCTTTCTCAAAAACTATAACGGGAATCGTTAAAAAAGCCAGCGTCATGCTGGCTTTCTTTTTTTGCTTTCTAGATGAGAAGCGCCAAATAAAACCAGGGCGTGAATAAGTGCAGAAGGAAAAGGATAAGAAAGACGATGGCCATGATGAATATGACGATCGAAAAAACGAACCCGAGGATGGAAAGCACCCCTGGTCCGAGGACGCTTAAGGCCAATATAACCGAGATGATGGCGAAAACAACGGCCGCGATTAGCGACCAGCCAAACCAAAAGAGAATGATGGCGATGATGCCGAAAACTAAAGACAATATCCCTCTATTTCTCATATTTTCCGTCCTTACGCCCTTATAGTAAGGCTCCCGGCTCCCATTAGCAAGAAAGTTGCCTCTTTGCCGACTCCAAAAGGCTATAATTTCCTCGTCTTGGGCTTTTATCGGGCCCTCTGAGGTGACTTATGAAAGAAATGCTGATCGTCAAAGATTTGAAGAAAACCTTCTATCTCTCAAGAAAGCAGCAAAGGCTGGAGCACGCGTCCAGCCCCGTTAAAGTAGCCCTCGACGGGCTGTCTTTCACCGCGAACGAAGGCGAGATCTATGGATTGCTTGGCCCTAACGGCGCGGGCAAAACCACGACCATGCGGATCTTGGCCACTTTGATCAAAGCCGATTCCGGCGAAGCTTTCATCGATGGGATCAACGTCCGGACGGAGGAGGAGAAAATCCGGAAAGAAATCGGATTTCTGACGAGCGATCTCAAACTTGAGGATTTCTTTACTCCTGCCTATCTTTTTAATTTCTTCAGCGACCTGCATGGCGTCAGCCCTGCCTTTCGCGATAGCCGCCGGGAAAAGCTTTTCGCCCGGTTTGGGATCGACCGCTTCGCCGAAGTCAAAATCGGGAATCTCTCGACCGGCATGAAACAAAAGGTCTCAATCGCCATCGCGATCGCCCATGATCCGAAGTTCATCATCTTCGACGAGCCGACGAATGGATTGGATGTCATCACGGCCAAAGCGGTGACGGATTTCCTGCTCGAGCTCAAAGGCGAGGGCAAAACGATTATTCTGTCCACCCACATCTTCTCTTTGGTGGAGAAGATCTGCGACCGGGTCGGCATCATCTTCAATGGCAAGATGACGGTCGAAGGGACTTTGACGGAAGTCACGCAAGGCCGCCCGCTCGATGACGTCTTCTTTGAGCTTTATCAAAAAGAGGGAGGGGAATTCTGATGAAAGACGCATGGACGATCATCAAAAAAGAACTAAAACGCTATTTCACCGACCCCCGCATGCTTCTCACGCTGATCCTTCCAGGCCTTATCATTTTCGTGGTCTATAGCCTCATGGGCGATTTCATGACCTCTGGCTTGTCCGCCAGCACTGACCATGATTATCTCGTTTACGTCGCGAACGAGCCGACGGAGATCGCTTCCTTGTTCGATGGCGGGACTTACAAAATAGCGGCCACGCCCATCGACGATACGGAGGAAGCGATTGCTTCCGCTCAAGCCAAAGTCGGCGCCAAAACGATCGACCTCTACGTCCATTACGAAAAAGATTTCATGACCAAGGTCGAAGCCTATGACATCGCCAAGGGCGGAACCGCTCCTCAAATCCAAATCTATTTCGATTCGGCTTCCGCCAATTCGGCGGCCATCTACAGTTATTACGCGGGCAAATTGAACCAATACGAAGCGACGATCGCGAACAAATTCGATATCAATAGCGGCTCCGGCTACGATTTGGCGTCCGCAAACGCCAAGTCCGCCAACGTTCTCACGATGATCATGCCGGAGATTCTCGTGGTTTTCCTTTTCTCGGGCTGCATGACGGTTTCCGCCGAATCGATCGCCGGCGAAAAAGAGAGAGGCACCATCACGACTTTGCTTGTGACGCCCGCTAAGCGGAGAGACATCGCGCTGGGCAAGATCCTCGCCTTGAGCGTCACCTCGCTTTTCAGCAGCGCGATCTCCTTCCTTGGCCTCATGGGTTCCATCAACAAACTCGCCGGAACCAGTGTTTCTTTTGCGATGTATGGTCCTGGGACGTATGCGGCCATCTTCGCCGTCATCGTTTCGACGGTGCTTCTTTTCACGATGCTGCTCTCTTTGATTTCGGCCTACGCCAAGACAAGCCGAGAGGCGAGCCAGTTGGCCTTGCCTCTCATGATGGTCGTCTTGTTAGGAGGCATTTCTTCGTTCAACGGATTGGGCGCCACCGCTAATACTTGGCTCTATCTCATTCCGATTTACAACTCCGTCCAATGCTTCGCGGGCTTGTTCTCCTTTTCGTTCAATCTTGGGTCGCTTCTGATCACCATGGGGGTTAACTTGGCTCTCGTGATTGGCGGATTGTTCGTTTTGGAGAAAATGTTTGGCAGCGAAAAGATCATGTTCAACCGCTGATCCTCAGATTATTTTTCATTTGTTTCTTAAGCCAATTAATTGGCGATGAAGTCGTATTTTTATCGTTTTCGTGATATTTTAGTTCATTTTCGTCATTATCGCATTCCGATTTACGAAAGAACCCCTTTTTGTTTTAGGACCTTAAATTATGTTGAAAACGAAAGAACCGCTTCCTAAAATATTGCTAAAGAAAGGGGCAAATACATGAAAAAAGTATTTTGCATCATCACCGTCATTTTTCTTGTTTTAGGAGCTTTGCTGTTGGAGGTAGGGCCTTTGCTTCCGGCGATCATCGTCAAAAACAGCACCGCTGTCCAAGCGATCTTCGCTTCGGTGATCACCGTCATTTCGATTACGAGTTTATTCTATTTCGTTGCGGTGACCGTGGGAGCCGCCTTGGCGATCTTTGGCGACAAGGTCGTGAAAACCGTTGGCTATGGCTTGCTCTTTGGGTCTTCGTTCGTGGCTATTGCGGCTTTTGTGACCGTGGTTAATTCCATCGATGGCAATGCCGCCGACATGATTGGGCCTGGCCCGCTTGTGGCTTTGATCGGCGTGGTTTTTGTCGCGATTGCCGCCGTCGCGGATCTCATTGGAAGCCGTCTCTCGCTTCAGCCTGAAGTGAGCGCCAACGTCCATGACATTCTCGTGTGGAAAGACCTCCTCGACAAAGGCATCATCACCAAAGACGAATTCGAGGCCAAGAAGAAGGAAATCCTGCATTTGGATGCTGGGATCGCCCCTTCCACGATCGATTTGACCAAATAAAAGGGGTTTCGTTTCGCTGCCGAAAAGCCCGATTTCGCCGTTTCTTTTTGTTGTCTCCGCTGGGGGATCCAGCGATTTGGCCAGCCGAAAATCATCCCCTTCGCTTCGTCGCTTCGCTCTTGCCGATAGAAAAAAATCCGGACAGGGAATAGAATGACTTAACCTTTTACGGGTTCTTTTTCATTGGAGGCGGCAGGAAAAGGATCCACGGCGCAGCCCTCTCGAGGATCATCTTCGGGGGACCGTTAGCGGAGGTGGTGCCTATTTCCTTCAAGTACGAAGAGAAAAGCGCGAAAATGCCCGATTTCGACAATCTGTTCAAGACCGGCAAAAAAGCCCCGATTTTGCGACAAATGTATCGCTCGAACCGCTGGGGCTTTTTGCTGTCTCTTCTGATTTACATCATCAAAGACAGCCCCATTTACGTGATCCCACTATGCACCGCCGCCATCATCAATATCGCTGCGGAGGTCATCGCCGGCACCTATGGCGGTGACTACCTCACCCCCATTCTCATCTACAGCGTCGTGATCGTCATTTTTCTCGTTCAGAATATTATAACCCACACCCTTTACGCCAAACTTACCGACAATATGCTCCGCAACGCCTCGGCCGGCCTTCGGGAGGCTGTCGTCAGGAAACTGCAGCATCTTTCCATCACTTTTCATAACGAAATGGAGAGCGGGGCGGTCGAATCGAAATTCCTCCGCGATATCGACAACACCGAAAACTATCTCAACACGATCGTGAAGTCGCTCATCCCTTCAATCATTACGGCTTCCTTTGCCATCGGGATTGCCATTTACGAGAATTCCCTTATCAGTCTTTTCTTCCTTATCGTGATTCCTCTTAACGTGGGCGTTTCGTGGCTGTTCCGGAAAAAGATTCGTAAAAACAGCTTCGAATACCGCCTATCGGTCGAGAACCTCTCGCGGAAGTTTTCTTCCATGATGGAAATGATCCCCGTGACCAAGGCCCATGGCCTTGAGGACAACGAGATCAACGCCATGGACAAAGAGGTCAAGGACGTCCGTTCCAAAGGCCTTGGCGTGGATTTCGCGAACGCGCTTTTCGGCTCCTCCATCTGGGTCTTGGGCAACCTCCTCGGCTTCAGCTGCGTTCTCTTTTGCGTCTATTTCGCCATCGAAGGCAAGATCGGAATCGGCGACGTGGTCCTCTACCAATCCTTATTCTCCAGCATCAACAACAACGTCAGCAATATCCTGAACCAGTTGCCGAATCTTGTGACGGGCCGCGAATCCATCAACTCCCTGTCTGAGATCATGTCCTCCGAGGATATCGAAGACGACAAAGACAAAGTCCACCTCTTAGCCCTAAAAGGAGATGTTGAGCTGCAGCAGGTTTCCTTCCTCTACAAAGCCAGCAGCAAAGACGCCATCTGCAATTTTTCGTTGAAGGTCAATAGCGGCCAATGCATCGCTCTTGTTGGCCCCTCCGGAAGCGGGAAAACCACCATCGTCAATCTGATTATCGGGCTTTTGAAGCCCACCGAAGGCGCGGTGCTCATCGATGGCACGAACCTCAATGACCTTTCGCTTAAGGATTACCGGCATCGCATTTCCGTGGTTCCCCAGAATCCGGTTCTCTTCAAAGGGACTGTGCGGGAGAACATCACCTATGGTTTGGATAAATACTCGGAAGACGATCTTGTTTCTGCGCTCAAGATCGCCAACGCCGAGGATTTCATTTCCAAGCTGCCAAACGGGCTTGACACCGTCATCGAGGAGAATGGCGCCAATTTGAGCGGGGGCCAAAAGCAGCGAATCACGATCGCCAGGGCGATCATCCGCGATCCCAGGATCATCATCTTCGACGAAGCCACGAGCGCGCTTGACAACATCTCGGAATTCCAGGTCCAAACCGCGATCGCTTCCTCGATTCAGGGAAGGACCACCTTTATCGTGGCCCACCGCATTTCGACGATCAAGAACGCGGATCTCATCGTTTTCCTTGAGAACGGCACCATCCAGGAAAAGGGCACCTACAAGGAACTTTTGGCCCGAAAAGGGAAATTCTACGCGATGCAACAGTTGGTGGAAAACGCCCCATCGACGCCGCCGGATTTCCTCATTGAGAAAACCCCGGTTCATTAAGGCGAAAGAAAAAGATGGGTTTCAGCCCATCTTTTCTTAGCCATCGTCTATTTGGTATTCGAGAACGTCTCCAGGCTGGCAATGGAGTTCTCGGCAAATGGCATTGAGCGTTGAGAAGCGAATCGCCGAGATTTTTCCTGTTTTGATGTTCGAAAGGTTGACATTGGAGATGCCAACCTTCTCCGCCAGATCATTAAGGGAGATCTTGCGATCGGCCATGACTCTGTCTAGGCGCAGGATGATCATAACGTGGTATCCGCTTCTTTCTGAAGCTCCACGCCATACTTGAAGACAAGGGACAAGGCGAAAACGAATAAGGCCAAGACGAAGCTTACGCCGCTAGCGCTCGAGTTCGCGAATAAGGCCGCGGTCCCGGTCGCGTTGACAACAATGCTGATAAATAGAGGAACGGCAATCGCCTGAACGAGCGCGACGATTCCGATGTCGACGAGAAGTTTGACGTTAGCGTCGACGAAAGGCGTCCCCTCCTTTTCGATATGGGCGAACAAAGCGTGGGCGAAGAAGAGCAAGACGGTGGAAGAGGCTCCTCCCAAAAGCGTTTTGAGCGAGACGATTTCCGCGTCTGTGACGTTAAGCGTCGTCACATCCCAATTCAGGGCGTAGCCATTTTGGGAAGCCGTGTTTTTGATGAGGTCTTGGAGCCAAGTCCAATTGAAGAAGGGCGAGAGGATTAGACCTAAGAATCCCACGAAGGTTCCGATGGCCGCGAAAACGAGCAGAACGAGGGAGACGATAGCTCCGACTTTCCCGATGAGGATGAGGGTTTGCTTAGCTGATTTTTTATTTTTCATAAGGCATTCCTTTCAGCGGACATACTTTAGCACCTTTAAAACGAAAAGTTAATCTTTTTCATATAAAAGTTAATGATAAACGATAATTAATTAAAGCAAAGGGGTAATATTCGTCAGGAGAAAAGGAGAATTGAAAATAAGGCTTATTTTTTCTTTTTTGGTGGTTTTTCAGGTTGCCAGCATCCGTTTATTGAAACCCGGCTTTGAACGGCGAAAGGAAGCCGGATTTCCCAACGGGGTTTTGCTTATTTTCGCTGGGAGGAGAAGCGGTAAAGCAGAATGTTGGCGAAGAGGCACACCACGAGGGCGATCCCGGAATAGAGAAACATCTCCGCGATTCCAAAGGTGGTTCCAAAAGAAGCGAGATTAAAAGAGAAAGCGTTTTTCATCCCATTCATAAACTGGCCATTGTCGAGCCCGTGGAATTCGTTTTCCATGTGTTCAAGGGGACCGCTCATCAAATAATTGCGGATCAAAGCGGCAATCTGAGAACCCGGGAAAACGTTGCAGACGATTTGAACCGGCTTCGCCATGGAACTCATCGGCATATAGGCGCCGATCATGAAGCCCACCGCCGCGCTGACGAGCCCGCTGAAAGCCCCTAAGGCCGAACTCTTTTTGAAGAAAGCCACAACCAGCATCAGCATGAGGGTGCTTGAGGCGCTTCCGAAAAGCATGAGGAGATAAAGCATCACGATCGCGAAAGCGCTGAGATACAAAGGCGAGAGGAAGGCGATCACCCCTAAACCCGCCGAGAGAAGCAGCACCCCCACGATCGCCGTATTGAGGAAGGCGCCCATAAAATAGGAAAGGACCACGATAGGGCCGGCGATGGGCGAGGCATTATAGTCGTTATCGATGTGGTTGTATTTGTCATCCACCATGACGGATAAGGAATTTAAAGAAACGGTGATAAGGGAAGTGCCAAGCAATCCCGCGATGAGCCAGGCATTCACAAAGGAGTTGATATCGCTTTCGCTAATGACGGTGGCGTAGCCGCTAAGGGATTCTTTCACTGAAGATACGTAAATATTCCGCAAAAAGGCCATGTAAAGAAAAAGAACGATCAAGGGAGCCAGCAAGGAAAAGAAAAGGGTGACCCTGTCTTTGAAATAAACCAGCATGTTCCGTTTGGTCATCCCTAAGAAAGCATGCCATTTCGCGTTTAAGGTCAGCGTCATCTTTTTAGTCCTCCAGTTTCCTTCCCGTGACATTCAAGAAGACATCGTCCATATCCCCTTTGACGATCTCATAATCCGCAAACGCGGTTTTGCCTTGATACAAAAGATCGATGATGTCAGAGTTTTGATCGAATGAGGCCTTGATCCAATCCTTGTCTTCTTCGAGAACCAAGCCAGAGGCTAGGAGAAGTTCGCGAGCTTTTAAGGAAGGATGATGGACGATCAGTTTGTTATGGCTGTATTTGTTTTTTAGCCGAAGCGGCGAATCGTCGCAGACGATTTGGCCTTTTTCGAGAATAACGGCCTCGTTGGCTTCGCTGGCCTCTTCCATATAATGGGTCGTGAGAAAGACGGTGAGACCAGTATTTTTCCGAAGCTGGGAGATGATGTCCCAGATTTCTTTGCGGGAAGAGGGATCCAGCCCCGTCGTCGGCTCATCGAGAAAAAGAATCTCCGGCTCATGAAGAAGGGCCCTTGCGATATCCACCCGGCGTCTTTGCCCTCCCGAGAGATCCTCGTAGCGGCGTTTCCAAAGCTCTTCTAGACGCAGCAACTTGGACAAAGACGCCAACCTCTCCTCCAGCCCTTTTCCGTAATAGCCATAATAAGCCCCTCGCGAGGCCAGGTTTTCCTTAACGGTGAGGCAACGGTCAAGAACGCTTCCCTGAAAGACCACGCCGATGCTTTCGCGGATATGCTGGGCCTCTTTATCGAGATCGAAGCCATTGACTCTCACCCTTCCGCTCGTTTTGGCAAGAACGGTGACAAGGATGTTGATCGTGGTGCTTTTTCCCGCTCCGTTTTCCCCTAAGAAAGCGAAAAGGTCGCCTTTTTTGACCGAGAACGAAATGCCCCTCACCGCTTCGATCGCATGGTATTTCTTCCATAGGTCTTTGACTTCGATTGCTTGTTCCATGATTTTATTCCCGAATAGTAAAAAGATACCTCAACCCTGCAAAAAGGAAATCTTTTTTAGATAAGTTTGATTTTTTTAAAGCGAATTGAAGAAGGCGAAAAACGATTTTGCCTTTCTTTTTCTGAGAAATGCTGCAAAAAGAACAGACGAAAAACTAGGCCAGTTCGGGAACGACGCAAAAAACGACGAGATCGTTTTTTCCTTTATTGACGACGCCATGAGAATGGCCTTTGGGACAATAATGAACTTCCCCCGGCTCAACGATCTCCTCCACCCCATCCAGAGTGCAGGTCGCGGTCCCTGAAATGACATAGACGACTTCGCCGTTGGTTTCGTGTTTGTGGTAGCCGATGGAGGAACCCCGTGGGAGCACGGATTTCATGATTTTCACGGAGCCGTCATCGCTGATCCAAGCGTCAACGGATCCTATTCCGCCTTTCATTTTTTGGGTTTTCGTTTTTTCGATTTTTGAGAAATTGATCATAACTTCTCCTTTGAAAGAGATTTTAAAGTTTTTATCCTCAAAAGGCTGAGTCCTCTCAAATCACGGCTGAATTTTTAACGATAAAACACTAAATCAAGAAAATATTGTCAGTTTTTTACAACCATAAGCGTTGCGCCATCGTTTGTAACTGAGGTAATGGTTATCGTGTAACCAAAGTCCGTTCCATCATTAAAAGTTGTTCTTCCGTTGAAAAGAGGAGCGAATTTTCCTTCACTAAAAGTGCAGGATTTTGAGTCAGTCGAAAATAAAGTCGAGTTTTTGCAGTATTTGTTTTTCAAATCTTCGTCAGTTTTGCAATTTTGGAATGAATTGATTCCGGTTGCTGGAATTGCTGAAAGTTCGCGGAAGGGGACGGTGGAACCAGTCGTGTAATTTCCATTAATGATTCCCGAGGTTTTGGCAGTAGAATTACTAGTTCCCCTGACAGTGGCATTGTAATTTGTGCTGGTTTTGGCATAATCCGAAATTGTGTCTGTGTATTTTATGGTTTCATCCCAACTTGAGCCGTCTTTTCCCAAAACGGCATTTTCGTTGATAAGTCTTGAATCGCAGTGAAAAGCCTGAACGCCATTTTCTGTATATGTTCCCAGAGAATATGTACTCCACTCTGGATAAACTTTTGAGTCCAAAGAATTGAGACCAGTGGGTGTGTAGAATTGGAAAAGCATGTATTCGTCGAAAGGAGAAGAATTCCATTGATCGGTTTGTGAGGAGTCGCGAAGCAAGAGAGTGTCTCCCGTTTCCTCAAAAGGACGGAGCGTTATTTCAAAAGCATCTTCCGTCCCGTCTGCATAAAAGGGTTTAATCCAGTTGAAAAGCAGCTTGGAGTAAGCGTTGTGATCGCCAACATTCATATCCATCATGTCGACTCCCCCCGCCACGCCTTCATAAGCTCCATCAGAAGCCGTGGAAGTGTTGTAATAATCATCGAGACCCATCAAATGCCCTGTTTCATGGCAAATAGTGTGAGCATCAATGTCAATTCCATCGGTATAGTAACCTTGACTGATGAACTCATAGGAAGCCCAGCAGAGATTAAAAGGAACCGGACTTGCAGGATTGGCATTATCGGTTGAACAATAATCGTGATGAGTCCAAGCCCACCAAACTTTTGTAAGATCGTTTGTCGTTGCATAAGGATGGCTGTAAACCATCCAAACACCATCAATATAACCATCTTTGTCATTGTCGTAATCGCTGATATCAATCGGGGTCGTGCCGTCGGCGGCTTTGGTTTTTCCGGCCTTAATCGAGGCAACGGCTTGTTCCACCGCGTACCAAGAGATATTCCAATAGTCCTTATACTCATTTAGCAAAGCCGTATCCATAATTGCCTTATCGGCAGTCAATGCTGCCAATTGCGAATCGGTGTAAGGAAGAGTGACAGGCTGAGATACCACACCCGTTATGTCTAGACGACCATAACTGGATTCTTTGTAATATCCTTCAAGCGAGCGCCAAGAGGTCTCGTTGTTTGCTCCGAAAAAGACTTTTTGGATTTTGCTAAGTTTGGCTTCTTCAAAAATGTCATCTTCCGACTGGATTGGAATTACGATGATTTTCTGGGTTCCAGTGGATTTCAAGACGTTGTTATTTGTACTTTTGTCAAATCGATATTCGGTTTTTTCATCCGAAAAATAATCCGCCTGCTGTAGGTATCCTTTCTTTGTGGCAATGGTGGTATCTGTAACTGCAAGAGTTAATGAGTTGCTTGTGGCATAAACTCCGGTTTTAATGGAATACTTTGCTGTAACAGTATAAGTTCCGGCTTCCTTAATCCCATCCCATCCATCATATGTTTTCGTTCCGCTAGCAACCGTGCAAAACCAACGAGTTCTTTTGGAGCTAACGTCAACGCCATCATAACTGATTCCGAATCCCGACTCGCCTAGATAGGTCTGCCCTTTTTTAATGGTGGAAACCGATTGAGAGATAAGTAATTTCTTTTCCTCAGAAGAATTCGTGGAAGAAACCGAGCTTGAGGATTTGGTTTCGCTTGACGTGCGGGAATTGGTTGAATTGCCATCCCCGTTGTTTGAAGAAGACTCCGAAAACGACGAATGTAGGCTTCCGCTATTGGTCGGCCCACATGAAGCCAAAATAAAGAGTATCGTTGCTGACCAAATTGAAGCCGTTGTTTTTTTCATTTTTTGCCATCCTTGCACTTATGGTATGAAAAAGCATAAAATCAACCATGAAAATCTTCAATATTAATTTTTGAAGGTTAGGGTTGTTCTTCTATTTTTGGGACTATTCTTCTATACTTACAACACGAGATATCATATGAAAAATGGAAAAATTGAAAATCAAAGCAGTAATTTCGTAAAATATGGTGGCTGGACTTCATTAATCCTTATTGTGTTTTCTTTGGTTTGCCTTGTCGCCGCTTATTCTCTTCATATGCTTTCCGTGACTTACGAAGGCGAAACGCTTTTTTCCGCCACGTCTTATACAAAGGATATCGTTAGCGCTTTGAGCGAACTTTATTATCGCGTTTTTAATACGATTGGCTTTATTATGGCTTTAGGATTTTTGGTTTGCTTATTGATTTTTGTATTTTCAGGAATCGAAGCTCTTGCCACGATTGGTATTCTGGGTTTTGGGTTCTCTGTTTTTTTCATTTCCTTCCGTTCGACTCTTCTTTCAGTTGCCGGCAGCGTCTACCCTGGCCCCATGGCTTTAGGCGATTATTTTATGATTGTTCCTTTTATCGCTGCCACCTATTGTTTCGTTACCGCAATCATCAAATCCCGATTTGTCGAGAATTTCAAAACGACTTTTAAGTGCTTTTTCTTGGGAATGATTGTTATTTCAATTTTCGATATTTGGGGAATTGTCTTTTTGTATAAGGATGTTTTTCATCCCATTTTAGCCACGAGTTTGATTTTTGAAATTTTGACGATGCTGGGACTCAGCGTCTTTTCTTTTAGAACTTTCTCGATTGTCGAAAAACTGATTTGATCGATTCTTCAAAAAATTTTTAAATAGAGGATTATAGACATCAATAAGTAGATTGTTTTCATATAAAAAATAATTATTGACATTAAATGGGCTTATGAGATGATAGCCACATTCAAAGAGTAGCTTTTAGCTACAAAAAGGAGAAAAGCATGGAAAAATCTTTGAAAAAGAAAGTGCTCTCGTTTTGCGCCCTTTCTCTTGCAGGCTTAGTGCTTGTAGGATGCAATAATGGCGCAGCCAGTAGTACCGGCAGTAGCAGCAGCAATACTTCAGGCGGTTCTTCTTCATCTGGCGAAAAAAAGTTTTACACCTATCACGACGCATTGACAGGAAGTCCCGAGACTTGGAACGTTTGCACTTGGCAGACAGACACCGATCAGGTAATAATGAATTATACTCAGATCGGTTTGTACGACTTTGCGCTTAACGCTGCCAAAACGGGTTATGAAGCCATTCCTGAAATGGCCGCTTCCGAAGCGGTTGATGATACCGCTAATCTAACCAACGATAACCAAGAACTTTATGGCCTTACTACGAAAGAAAACGGTGACCTTTATAGTTCTGGGCAGAAATGGATTATTAATTTGAATCAGGCTGCGACCTGGGAAGACGGAACTGCCATCAACGCCGATACCTACATTAATTCGATGAAGGACATGTTGGATCCTACGATGCAGAATTATCGTGCTTCTAGCTATACTTCTTCGACTTTGTCGATCGGAAACGCCGATGGCTATTTGAAGAGCGGGACGGTCAGCTATAATGCTCGTCTTGATGCGAACGGCGCAAGCGTTACTCTTTCTCCGATCAGCAATTCCATTTATTTCAGCATTTGGTCCGATATTCCGTTCCTTGATCAATCGCAAGCTTATGCCAATACGCTCGGCGTTGCTGGAACGAAGTATGCCACGGATTTCCCAAAAGCCGCCGCTCTTGTGAGCGACGCTGCAACTTGGGGAACCTTAGCCTCTCCGAAGTATGTCGAATTGACTAGCGCGAACTCTCAGGCCATTGCTGATGCCTTAGCCGAATTCCTTCAAGGAGTTTACAGTGCCTCAGCCAGCGTATCAACGTCTTTGGATGTGACTAATCTCACAAAATGGCCGGTTGTTAGCCTTGGCGATTTCGGGTTGGTGCCTGTCAAAAATCCCATTGTCTCTTGGGATAAAGTCGGCCTTCAAAAAACTGGCGATTATCAGCTTACTTTTTTCCTCAAAAACCCGATTTCCTTATTCCAACTTCATTACGCCCTTGCTGGTGGTTGGCTTGTGAAACAGGACTTGTTCGATGCTGGGAAAAAGACCGTTGGGACGCTTGTAACGACCACTTACGGGACTTCGGCTGCGACCTATTCTTCTTATGGCCCATATAAACTTGCTTCTTATCAGGCGGATAAAGACATCTATATTACCCGCAACGACAAATGGTATGGATATACTGATGGGAAACACACAGGTGAATTCCAGACCGATGCCATTGATATTCAAATCGTTGCCTCTGAGGATACGGTTAAGCAAATGTTCTTGAAGGGCGATCTTGACAGCTACTCTTTACGCAGTACAGATATGAAGGATTTTGGTTCTAGCAGCCGCCTTTTGTATACCCCGCAATCCTATACCACGAAGCTTAACACAAATTCTGATTTTTCGACTTTAAAAGGCGTTCAAGATAAAAAGAAAGATGGCAATCACACCATTCTCTCCAACATCAATTTCCGTAAAGCGCTTTCTCTTGGCATCGATCGTCAAACCCTTGCCCAGACTCAAACCGCTGGTTCAAAAGGCTACGATGTTCCTATTAACTCCATGTATGTTGCCAATGAAAACACCGGAGAGCTTTATCGCAACACTAATCAGGGCAAAAAAGTTGTTACGGACAACTTTGGCACTGACTCTGAAGGAAATCCGAACTACTATGGATATGATCTTGATGAGGCTCGCAAACTTATCAACCAAGCCGTAACCGAGGAGGAGACAAAAGCTGCTGCTAATCCAACCTCTGGGTATTACACTTCCGATCAAAACGTTGCGCTTTATTGGGAGGTTTATAACAACGGTTGGGACGACATGGTAACGTGGATTAAAGGCCAATACACTAATCTTTTCAAGGGCACTCTTCTTGATGGGAAGTTCACCATTTCTACCTCTTACAACGAGGAATACTCCGACCATGTTAAGGATGGCAGCAGCGACCTTGGCATGGTTACTTGGGGTGGCGCCGAGTTTGATCCTTATTCGATTCCTCAGGTTTACATCGATGCCAACTATAAGGATGAGCCAGGGCTTGATAACTCGACTGAACTTGCCATTGACGTTGAGGGCAAAGGCGTTGCTACCGACAAAGTTACAATGTCCCTTAAGGATTGGGATCTCGCTCTCCGAACTGGCAAATATAGTGCTGGTCAAGGTGCAACTTATAGCGAGCGTCTTAATATTCTTTCTGCGCTTGAGAGCTATTTGGTTGGACAATACAACTTTGTATCTCTCTATGCCCGTCAGTCCGTTTCTATCGATAGTTATCGTATTCAGGAAGCTACTGACACTTATTTCCAACTTGTTGGCTATGGTGGAATCCGTTTCCAAAAGATTACAAAGAGCGATTCTGAATGGAACACCTGGGTTGCCGCGAACTCTACTAACGGTGCCTTGGATTACAACAAGTAATTCTTAGTTAAAGTATTGTGATTTTATGAATGTGGGCGCTCTTAAAAAAGGCGCTCACATTTTGTGATTTTGGTCTCGAAAGAAGTAGTGATTTGTTGCTAAAGGTGGGATATAATACCACCGCTGTTGATTTATTTTTATATCGAATAAAGGCAAGAGGATAGAACGGAGAAAAAGATGCTTAAATATGTTTTTAAAAGAATCGGTTTGATGATATTGACTTTTTTAGTCATCATGACGATGTGTTTCGTCCTAATTCGTCTTGTTCCGGATCCGATTACGTGCACGCCAACCGAGAGCACTTGCGCCGCTCAAATCGCTTGGCGCGATGCCCTAGGATATTACAAGCCATTAATCGTTCAATATTTTCTTTATCTTCAAGCCATTTTTACGCGATGGGATTGGGGTATTGGCTTCAAGATGTATTCTGCGCAAAATGTTACTGATGTTTTGTTGAGCAAACTTCCCTACACCATGTATGTGAATTTTTTTGCTTCGATTATTTCGATTCCCGTTGGCTTGGCTTTTGGTATCTTCGCCGCTCTTAAAAAGAACAAATGGGAAGATCAGGTTATTTCTGTGGGGGTTATGTTGGTCATTTCCGTTCCTTCCTACATTTATTGTTTTATCATCCAGTATTTTCTTTGCTTTCGTTTAGGCTGGTTTCCCTTAGTCACCAATTCTGGAACCCTTTCACTTTCTTGGGATTTCTTCAAAAGTTATATGCCTGCCATCTTATGTCTAGGATTGGGCACGGTGGCTGGTTTAACTCGCTATACAAGGGCAGAACTTACGGAAGTCTTGACTTCGGATTTCATGCTTTTGGCTCGAGCCAAGGGTTTGACTCGTGGCCAAGCCACGGTACGTCATGCGCTTCGAAATGCTATGGTTCCTATTTTTCCGATGATTATGGGTGAATTCATTTCTATCGTTAGCGGCTCACTTATCGTTGAACGTTTTTTCTCAATCCCTGGCGTTGGGAACCTTTACATTACCTCCATTAGCACCCTTGATTACAATTTTTTTATGTTCTTGAGCATGTTCTATGTTTCAATTGGTCTTGCTGCTGGACTTATTATTGACCTCAGCTATGGATTTGTTGATCCTCGAATCAGAATGGGGGCTAAGTAAAACTTATGGATGATTTGAACAAGAATACCTCGGATTTGATTCAGGATTCTGATTTTGTTTTCGTACAAGAAAATAGCAAGATTTCCGATGCCAAGATGGAAACCAAGAAGATTGGTTATTTAAAAGATGCCATGATGCGTTTTGCGGAAAATAAAGGTTCAATCGTCGCTGGTGCTATCATTCTTATTTTGGTTATGTTTTCGTTAATTGTGCCTTTCGTCAGTGGCTATTCCGTTAGTGATTCTGATGATTATTACACTTATTGTCTTCCCAAAGTAAGTTTGTTCCAGGGCTCAGGTTTTTGGGATGGAACCGAAGACGATACGATTGCCCAAAAAGATTTTGTTTACTATTCGCAGTTTGGCAAGATCGCCAAGGTTTTTGATGTTCAAAAAACGGCTAGTGACACGGGGACTACGACCTATTATCACGTTCGTCTTGATACTTATTCCATTGGTTGTAAATACAAAAGTTTTGCCTCAGCTGATTACGCTTCTTTAAAAGCTTACGATGACACCCTTCCCGATGGGCAGAAAATCATTCAGCCTCTTGTGAATTATGGCGATAATTCCTGGGTTAACGATCAGGGCTGGGGCACTAACATCATTGTTCGTGTTCAAGCACTTTTTGAGCACGACGCCAACTTCTGCTATGAAATAGATAAAGACAAGAATCCCATTTACGATTCGAATGGCAATCTTCAATATGTTTATAAAACCGACAAAAACGGTAACTATATCTACTACATTACCTCTGGTTCGTCCTCTAGCAACTATTCTTTGCGAATTAACTACGATCGTTATTATAAATTTTTGAACGGTCATGCTGCTTCATTTGTTTTTGGAAGCGACAACCATGGCAGGGACATTATGACTCGTCTTGCTTCTGGAGGTCGACTTTCGTTGGCTCTTGGCGTTTGCGTAACGATCGTAAATGTTTTGATCGGTCTTATCTATGGGGCCGTTGAGGGATATTATGGCGGTGCGACTGACTTGGTCATGGAACGAATTTCGGAAATTCTTTCGGAAGTTCCATTTATTATCGTGGTTTCCCTGTTTCAGGTATATTTGGTATCGGAGCATCAAATTAACCCTGTTATTTCCCTTTTCGTAGCCTTCGTTTTCACGGGTTGGATTGGGACTGCTTCTACGGTTAGGATGCAGTTCTATCGTTTTAAAAACCAAGAATATGTTTTGGCTTCGCGGACTTTGGGAGCCAAGGATTCCCGTCTTATTTTCCGGCACATTCTTCCTAACGCCATCGGAACCATCATCACGTCCGAGGTTTTGTCCATTCCAGCCGTTATTTTTAGTGAGTCCTCTCTTTCTTATCTCGGAATCATCAATTTTGCTACGACAGGAATTTCATCGATAGGAACTATGCTTTCAGATGGACAAGCGGTTTACACGACCTATCCAAACGTCGTTTTGTGGCCAGCGCTTTACATCTCTTTGCTCATGATTTGTTTCAACATCTTCGGAAACGGCTTGCGTGATGCCTTTAACCCGCAATTGAGAGGAGCTGACAACTAATGGAACAGAAAGATAAAATTTTGGATGTCCAAAATCTTCGGATTAGTTTCTGGACCAATAACGGGACTGTGAAAGCTGTTCGTGGAATTTCTTTTTCTCTTTATCGAGGCCGAACGTTGGCTATCGTTGGCGAATCCGGAAGTGGCAAATCCGTTACAGCAAGGGCAATCATGGGGATTCTCGCTCCTAATAGAATCGTAGAAGAAGGAGAGATCCTTTATGATGGCCATGATATTTTGAGATTGAGCGAAGAAGAACTTTGCAAAATACGGGGTTCGAAAATCGCGATGATATTTCAGGATCCAATGTCTTCTTTAAACCCAATTATGAAAGTTGGCAACCAAATCACAGAAGCGATGATGCTGAAAAAAAAGGCCTCCATTCGCGAAGCGCGTATTTCTCGCAATTATGTTTTTGGTCGGCTTTTCAACCAAGATCCTTCGATAAAAAATGATTTGATAGCCATGAAGAAGGGGCTGCCTTACCATGAAGAGAAAATCATTGCTGCTTCCTCGCTTCTTCGCGATCGCAACCACGAAACGATTACCAAAAACATCAGGGATGCTGAGGCCTTATTAAAAAATATTCGCGCAAGCGAAGCCTTTGATGGGAAAGACAAAGATTTTTTCCTTCTTCGAAAAAAACTAAGCGGAATCAGAACAGCCTTAGCCACATGCGAAAACCATTTAACGGCTTACAAAGACGAGCGCGTTTACACTTTCTATGTTACGGTAAAATATTATTTGTCGGAATATAAACGTGCTTTGAAACGTGAAAGAATTGCGACGAAAAAGAAAGCTAAGGAACAACGATTTTTGGCCAAAGGAAAGATTCGGAGCGCTAGTTTTGAAATTAACCAGCGAGCTTGGTCCAGTGAAATTGACACGAGCCATGAAGCCATTTTTAAGAAAACATGCGATTATTTCGATTCATTCATTTCTTATCTTGATTCTTTGTCTACCGATGGCAATTCCCACGACTTTGCAGCAGAAGGGATGTCCTTATTTTCTCATCTTAAAGAGTACATTGCTCTTTCAAATCAAAAAACCACTAAGTCTGAGTTTAAAGCTCAGGCAATCAAGGTTTTGGATGAGGTCGGCATTGCGGAACCAGAAAAACGGATTAACCAATATCCCTTTCAATTTTCAGGGGGTATGCGTCAACGAATTGTTATTGCCATCGCTCTTTCATCCAATCCCGAGGTTTTGATTTGCGATGAGCCCACGACCGCTTTGGATGTTACCATTCAAGCACAAATCCTTGATTTGATTAACAAACTCAAAAAAGAGCGTAATCTTTCTGTTATTTTCATTACTCACAACCTCGGCGTTGTGGCGGATATGGCTGATGACATTGCTGTGATGTATGCGGGAAAAATTGTCGAATACGGGACGACCGAAGATATTTTCTATGATCCGCGTCATCCCTATACGTGGGCCCTCCTTTCATCCATTCCTGGTCTCGATACTAAAGATCGGTTGGATGCTATCCCTGGAACTCCGCCGAATATGATCATTCCTCCAAAAGGGGATGCTTTTGCTGCACGCAATAAATATGCTTTGAGCATTGATTTTAAGAAAGAGCCACCTTTCTTCAAGATTTCGGATACTCATTATGCTGCCACTTGGCTTTTAGACCCTCGGTGCCCTAAAATCGATATGCCCGTTTCGATTAAAAATCGAATCAAACATTTTAATCTTATGAGTGAGAAGCTGGCGGAGAAGAATTCCGTTGAGAATAAAGAAGCTTTGATTTCATCGGGTGGGAAGGCTGAAAAATGAGCGATGTAATTTCTGAGAAAAAAAACATTTTGGGCTCGTCTCCTGATATCGGGGTGAAGGATACTGCTGTTTCTATAATTTCGGAGAAACATTCCCGCAAACCGTCTTCCGAAAAAAACGAGGTCATTCTTTCGGTACGCCATTTAAAGCAATACTTCCGTTTTTCGCATGGGAAATACAAATATAACAAGGCGGTTCATGATGTTTCTTTCGACATTCATAAAGGCGAGGTGCTAGGCCTTGTCGGTGAATCAGGATGCGGCAAAACCACAACCGGCCGTTCTATTATTAAACTTTATGATATTACTTCGGGTTCCATTTATTTCGAAGGGCAAAGAATTGCTGCCGGGACGCGATGGAACGAGAAAGAGATCAAATGGAAGACGATCAAGGCTGAACAGGAAATTCGTTCTTTGAAAGCCAAGATGCACGAGGAACTTGAGTCTGTTTCGACTTCGGTCACTGATGATTTGGGCTATAAAGAGGTTCGCGAGGCCACCCTTGAGAAATATAATAAAAAAATAGGCGATATACGTGCCAGATTGGATTCTATCATTAAAGAACAGCGGACTGAAATTCGAAAAGCCAATTTTGATAATGATAATTGCGATAAGGTTTTTGAAGAAAAACAAATAGCCATTGTCCGTGCCGACTATTCTAAAAAATTCCACGATTTATTTGCAGAGAGCAAAGGAAATAAAAAAGTTGGCAAGGATTTTATTGACCTTTTGGTGGGATATCTTGAAGCCTATCATATTGCCCGGAATGATCGTTTGATGAATCGCATGCAAATGATTTTCCAGGATCCTATTGCTTCTTTGGATCCTCGAATGACCGTCCGAGAAATCATAGCTGAAGGATTGAAGATTCGAGGCGTTCATAGCAAAAAAATCATCGACACCAAGGTTCGCGATGTTTTGCTCAAGGTCGGTCTGGTTCCTGAGATGGCCGATCGTTATCCGCATGAGTTCAGCGGCGGTCAGCGCCAAAGGATTGGCATTGCTCGGGCTCTTATCATGAATCCGGACCTTATTATTGCTGACGAACCTGTTAGTGCTCTTGATGTTTCGATTCAAGCCCAGGTGATTAACCTTTTGAATGATTTGAAAGATACGCGGTATTGTACGCGCGCGGTAACCTTGCGGTCAATACCGCTGGCCAGAAGGCCAAACAAAGCGGTCAGAAAAAACCCGAACGTAAGCAAATAAAATAAGGAAATCATGCCTTGTCCCACTGCCAGTGCGTGGAATGCACTATCAAATGATCGCCGACCAGAAAGTCTTTTCGCCCAATTCCCCTTCCGCCTTTTGTAGTTTCAAGGCCCCGTGCGGACAAGAAGATATGCAGAGGGGCTCCTTCTCGCGGTCTCTCCTGTCCAGGCAGAAATCGCAGTTATGAATGAGCAAAGGCACATTTTCCGGGTATAGCAATACGTGG
>CAVRMZ010000056.1:0-21822 GCA_963722445.1 uncultured Bacilli bacterium
TCAGGAGCGACCCGCCGCCGGACATCACCATGCCCTTGTCGATGATGTCGCTCGAAGCTCCGGGGGGGTTTGCTCGAGGACGAGTCGGACGGCGCCGATGATCTGCTGGAGGGGCGGCTCCATGGCTTCCATGACTTTCGGAGCTGGAGAGCGGGATGGTTCGCGGCAGGCCGGCGATCAGGTCGCGGCCACGGACGTCCATCGTCAGATCGCGCTCGAGCGGCAGGGCCGTCCCGATCTGGATCTTGACTTCCTCGGCCGTGCGGTCGCCGATCATCAGGTTGTACTTCTTGCGGACGTAGTTGGCGATCGCTTCGTCGATCTTGTTGCCGCCGACGCGGAGGCTCGTCGAAACGACGATAGCGCCGAGGGATATCACGGCGATCTCACTGGTGCCGCCGCCGATGTCGATGATCATCGCGCCCGACGGACCGCTGATCGGCACGTTGGCGCCGATCGCCGCGGCCATGGGCTCTTCGATCAGGTAGGCCTCGCCCGCGCCCGCCTTGAGAGCGGCGTCGCGGACTGCGCGTTTCTCGACACTGGTCACGCCGGCGGGGACGCTGATCATGACCTCGGGCTTGCCCCAGCCGAAGCGGCGGCCCTGCTGGACGCGGTGGATGAAGTGGTCCAGGAGCGCCTCGGTGATGACGTAGTCGGCGATGACGCCGTCGCGCATCGGGCGGATGGCCTGGATGTTCCCGGGCGTGCGTCCGATCATCTCGCGGGCTTCTTCGCCCACGGCGACGATGTGGTTCTGGTCGTCCACGGCCACGACGGAGGGTCCGATCATGACGATGCCCTGGCCTTTGACGTAGACCAGGATGTTGGCCGTGCCCAGGTCGATGCCGATCTTCATACCGCTGCGCTAAGTCCCTTCCGAAAGCCGCTCGATCCTGGCCCCGAGTTCCAGGAATTTCGCGTCGATCTTCTCATAGCCGCGGTGGACGTGGTGTCGCGCCCCTAATCGTCGTCACTCCGTCGGCCACGAGAGCGGCAAGGATAAGGGACGCGCCGGCCCGCAGGTCGCCGATTTCGACGTCGGCGCACGTGGAGCGGCGTCGGGCCGTTGATGACCGCGTGATGCTGGTCTTCGATCTCGACGTCGGCACCCATGCGGCGCAGCTCCGCGAGCCACTCCAGGCGATCCTCGAAGACCGCTTCGTGGACGTGGCTCGAACCGCTGGCCTGGGTGAGGAGCACGCAGTGGGCGGCTGGAGATCGGTCGCCAGGCCCGGATACGGCTGGGTCTCGATGTCGCAGCAAGGGAGGCTTCGAGGTCGGCGTTGGTCGCGTCGACTTCGATGGCGTCCGCGCCGCAGCTGACGCGAGACGCCCATGCTCGGCCATCACGTCCAGGAACGAGCCCAGATGGTCACCGGTACGCTCCGGTCAGCGTGATCCGCGTGCGTGGCTCCCGCGGCGACGATGAACGTTCCGGCCTCGATCCGGTCCGGCACGACCGAATGATCGGCGCCCCGGGAGGCGACGGCGGCCTTCGATCTCGATCCGGTTGGGCGCCGTCCGCTCCACCTGCGCGCCCATCTTCTGGAGGAAGACGATGAGGTCGTCCACCTCGGGCTCCCGGGCGGCCGGCTCGATGGTCGTGTGGCCGTCGGCGAGGACGGCCGCGAGCATCGCGTTCTCCGTGCCCATGACGGTGATCTGCGGGAAGGTTGATCGCACCGCCGCGCAGCCTCCCCGGTGCCTTGGCGAAGTAGTAGCCGTTGCGGTAGTCGATCTCCGCGCCGAGGGCGCGCATGGCGTCCACGTGGAGATTCACCGGCCGCCGGCCGATCCGTGTCGCCGCCCGGGTTGCTGATGATGACCCGGCCGAAGCGAGTCAGGAGCGGACCGAGCAGGATGAAGCTGGCCCGCATCTTGGCCGCGGCTTCGAGCGGGACGAAGAGCCAGTCCACGTCGCCCGAGGCGATCTCGTAGACGTTGCGCTCCGGGTGGTCCACCGTCACGCCGATGTCGCGCAGAACCTCGGTCAAGGACGCGGACGTCTTCGATCTCCGGGACGTTGGTGAAGCGACAGCGCTCGCCGGTCAACGTCGCGGCGGCCATGAGCTTGAGGGCGGCGTTCTTGGCGCCGCTGACGGACACGGAGCCGCTCAGCCGGCGGCCGCCCTCGACGCGGAAGACCTCCCGCGCGACGGGTTCGGGCTTGAACTCCCAGTGGAACGGTCGGGCGTCCGCCATCCCCTACTCGCCCGAGGGCGGGCCCCGGGGCCACCGGCGGACGGCGCCGAGCGCCTCTCGTGCTCGGCGCCGAGGATCGGCGGCTCGCTCCGCGACCTTGAGACGGACGATCGCCCGCTCCAGCGCCGCGCGAGCGGCGACGAGGTCGGCGGGCTCGACCATGCCGCCTTCGATGACGCGCTCGGCCTCGCGACGGGCCCGTTCCGCCCGCTCGACGTCGATCTCGGAGGCCATGTCGGCGGTCTCGGCCAGGACGACGACGCGGTCCGGGCGGACCTGGACGAAGCCGCCGAAGATGGCGAACTCCTCCTCGTCCGGACGCCTCGCCTGAGCCGCAGGACGCCGTGGCCGAGGAGCGAGATCAGCGGCGCGTGATGGGGCGGCAGGATGCCGAGCCGCCCTCGCTGCCGGGCACGATGACCTCGTCGACGTCGCCCTCGAAGGCCCGTCTTCCGGAGTGACTATCTCCAGATGGAGTGGCATCGCTAGTGCCGGCCTCCTGTCGGCGCCTTGGCGCCCGGTCGCCGTCGCAGTCCGCTGCGGCCTAGCCTCGGCTCACTCGAGTGGCCGCGAGCGCCGTCGCGGCGCCCGACGGCCGGCGACTGGACGGGCGCAGCAGGTAATCGAGGCCCGACGCCGTCAGCGAACGCGTCGATCATTTAGCGAGTTTCGCCGCGTTGGCGCGGACGTCGTCGAGGGTACCCGCAAGGAAGAATGCCTGCTCCGGCAGGTCGTCGACCTTGCCCTCGAGGATCTCCTTGAAGGATGCGACCGTGTCCGAATTCGGAACGTAGGCGCCCGGCCGGCCGGTAGACCTCGGCCGCGACGTGGAACGGCTGGCTGTTGAAGATCTGGAGCCGGCGGGCTCGGGCGACGGTGGCCTTGTCCTCTTCGGAGAGCTCGTCGATGCCCAGGATGGAGATGATGTCCTGCAGGTCGCGGTAGCGCTGGAGGACGCGCTGGACCTCGCGAGCCGTGTCGTAGTGCTCCTGGCCGACGATGTTCGGGTCGAGCACGCGGGATGTGGACGTCAGTGGATCGACGGCCGGATAGATGCCCAGCTCTGCGATGGCCCGTTCAAGGCCGCCCACGGCGCCGTCGTGACTGAAGCGCTGAAGCAGCCGAATTGGGAGCCGCTCCCGATGGTGCAGGAAGTCGTGGAACTTTTCGCCGTTAAAAACGGTTTCTTGGACGATCTTCCGCTCGAAAAGGTGAATCCCTTTCTCCAAGCGATGTACCAGTACATCAGCGATTCCCACAAAGACATCATCGACATTTTGACGCTTGGGCAGGCGCTTCCGCCCGATCTCGTGCTCCGACTTAGCGCCGCGATTGCCGATTTCAAGAAAATGAGGCCCTGATGGGAACGGATTTAGCGAAAATCAAACGCCGTATCGTCTCGATCGAAGGGACGAAGAAACTCACGAAGGCCATGGAGCTCATCGCCATGGTCAAGGTGAAGCGTTTTCGCGATGCCTCCGATCATGACCGCCTCTATTCCTCGGAATACGAATCTCTCATGGCTGAGCTCTTCGCTCATGATGAGGAAACCGGTTCCCATTATGGGCATCCCAACGAAGGGAGCCTTCCGGTCCTTTACCTCGCCTTCTCATCGAATCTGGGCCTTTGCGGCGCTTACAATAACACGCTTTTCAAATATATTGATTCGGTGGTGAAACCAACCGATTTCCTAGCAACGATCGGATCGAAGGCCGCCAACCATTATGCGAGGAATGGGCGCTATCCGAATCTCATCCGCGATGAGGAAGCGCTCAACCTTTCGCTCGATTTCGAGGCGATCCATGGCGTATGCCTTAAGCTCAAGGATGCCTTCAACGAAAAGAAGTACCAACGCATCTGCCTCCTTTATACGCATTACGTCAATTCGATCGCCTTCGCCCCCATGACCTTCCAGCTTCTGCCGGTGCAATTGCCCCAGAAAAAATGGAAAAACGAGGAATTCTGCCCGCCGCTCTTCGACGAGACCCCGCGGCTTCTCATTCATCGTCTCATGCCATACTATCTCGCCAGCGTTTTCTTCGACAAACTCATGGATTCCCAATTGAGCGAACAGGCGAGCCGGCGAACCGCGATGAGCGCCGCAAGCGACAACGCGGACGATTTGCTCAAGACGTTGCGCATCGAATACAACAAAGACAGGCAAGCCGCCATCACCCAGGAGATCAGCGAGGTCACGGGCGGGGCGAAGGCCTACGATAAATGAAAAAGGAGGATTCCGAGATGGCCAACGAAAATGAGAGAAGCGAAGCGCTTAGCGGCGTTGTCGTCGAGGCGGTAGGACCCGTCATCGATGTGCGATTTTTGGACAAGCACCTGCCGTCGCTATTGACGGCTCTAAAAATCGAGATGAAAGGCGGGAAGGCCCTCGTCGTCGAAGTCATGCAGCATATCGGTGACGATATTGTCAGGACCGTGGCAATGGGGCCGACCGAAGGCATCGAAAGGGGCATGAAGGTCCTCGATACGGGCTCGCCCATCACCGTTCCGGTCGGCGCCAAGACCCTAGGCCGCATGTTCAACGTCCTAGGCGAGCCCATCGATGGGCTGGGCGATGATTTCGCGTCTTGCGAACGGGATCCGATCCATCGGGAACCTCCTCTTTTCTCGGAGCAGAAAGTCTCGACAGAGGTCTTGGAAACCGGCATCAAGGTCATCGATCTATTATGCCCTTACGTCAAGGGTGGCAAAACCGGTCTTTTTGGCGGCGCAGGGGTGGGCAAAACCGTCCTTATCCAAGAGCTCATCTCCAACATCGCTTCCGAGCATCATGGCATTTCGGTTTTCGCCGGGATCGGAGAGCGCTCCCGCGAAGGTAACGACCTTTATTTCGAGATGAAGAAAAGCGGGGTCCTCAAGAACACCGCCCTTTGCTTCGGGCAGATGAACGAACCCCCGGGTGCCAGAATGCGCGTGGGCTTATCGGCTCTCACCATGGCGGAATATTTCCGGGACAAAGAGCATCAGGATGTCCTTCTTTTCGTTGATAATATATTCCGTTTCACCCAGGCTGGTTCGGAAGTATCGGCCTTGCTTGGCCGCATGCCAAGCGCCGTCGGATACCAACCCACCCTCGCCACTGAAATGGGCCAATTTCAGGAACGGATCACTTCCACGAAGCAAGGCTCGATCACTTCGGTGCAGGCCGTTTACGTGCCCGCGGACGATTTCACCGATCCGGCCCCGGCTACGACCTTCAGCCATTTGGACGCCAAAACGATCCTCGATCGTAACATCGCGGCTTTAGGGCTGTTCCCCGCGGTCGATCCTTTGGCAAGTTCTTCAAATGCTTTGGACCCTGCCATCCTCGGAGAAGAGCATTATGCGGTGGCCCGTGCCGTCCAAAAGCTTTTACAGCGCTACAAAGAGCTGCAGGATATCATCGCGATCCTTGGCCTCGACGAGCTGTCGGATGAGGATAAAGCCATCGTCGTCAGAGCTCGCCGGGTCCGCAATTTCCTCTCGCAGCCCTTCCATGTGGCCGAAGCCTATAGCGGCTACAAAGGGATTTACGTCCCGCTCAAGGAGACCGTCCGGAGTTTCAAGGAGATCCTTTCAGGGAAGTACGATTCCTACCCCGAAAGCGCCTTCGTCTATTGCGGAACGATCGATGATGTCGTCGCCAAGGCCAGGGCCATGGAAGCGAAATGAACCCCACAGTCTCCGTTTTGATCGTGACGCCCCAAGGCCTCATTTACGAAGGGGAGGTCGACAAGGCCTATTTTCCAGCGATTGCCGGGCCTTTGGGAATCTTGCCAGGCCACACGCCCTTCATAGCGGGTTTGTCTTCGCAGGGAGTGATCCGGCTCGAGGAAGACCATCAAATCCTTTTTTACGCAATTCGAGGCGGGGTTCTCGAAGTCAAACCCGAACGGACGATTGCCCTTACTGAATTCGCCCAGAAAGCCGCTTCGGAAGAAGAGGCGCGGAACCTCGCAAAGGCCCCCAAGGGCGTCTCTCTTAACCCCAACGGGGACGTCAAAGAAGCCCAGTCGATTCTCTTAAGCCGCCTTTCCTTAGACGCGGGAGCGGTCCATAATCCCAAAAAGCCTTAGGGGATGGGAAATTTCGTCTTTTGCGATTCCGCTTCCAAACGAAAAAAAGCTTTTCCAAGGGATGGCATCGATTTTATTTGACCTTAGATAATAGCGGAAACCGCGAGGGTCTTAACCTTTTTTGTAAATCCTAGTTGGCACTCCTATAATAGCAAACGAAAGTGCAAGAAAAATGCTCAATATCTTAGATTCCACAGCCGCTAACGATCAGCCTTACCAGGTGCTGCTTATCGTCGCTTTGATCCTCATCCTCGCGAAGTCGCTTTCCATCCTGTCGGGCAAGCTGCATATGCCTCAGGTCATCGGCTTTCTCGTGGCCGGCCTTCTGGTGGGCCTCATCTATCTCATCCCCAATCAGAGTTTGATCGATCCCTACACCGCCAACGGCCTGGCCGTTTTGGCGAAGATCGGGGTCGTGATGATCCTCTTCAGCGCCGGGGTCGAGACCAACGTCAAGCAGATCAAAGCGGTCGGCTTCGCCTCGGTCGTCATCACCTCTTTGGGCGTTTTGGTTCCTTTGGCTCTGGGCTTCTTGGCGGCGTTTTTCTTCAAGATGGGGGATTCCATGGTCGCTTCGCTGGCCAAGAGCCAGGGTGTCACCGCGGAAGCGTTCCTCTCGAGCCACCCCGGCTACAACATCTATAGCGACCTTTATTATGGCGTGATCCTTTCGGCGACCTCGGTCTCGATCACCGTGGCTGCGCTCAAGGAGCTTCATCGGCTCGAGACGCCGGTCGGAAGCGCGATCGTTTCGGCCGCGATCATCGACGACGTCATCGGCATCGTCCTCCTTTCGCTCGTGATCTCCCTGGCCGGGGGGACGGGGTCGGTCACCTACGTGGCGGGCAACGCCGGGCTCAACATCCTTTGCATCGTCCTCGTGATGGCTGGCTTCTTCTTCCTCTCCTGGGTCGTGGGATTCGGGGTCAAGGCCTTCTTCAATTGGATGGGGAGGAAGTACCCCAATCACATCCGGATCCCGATCTTCGCCCTGGCTTTTTGCTTTTTGTGGGCCTACCTCGCCCAGAGGTTCTTCAACATCGCCGACATCACCGGCGGCTATGTCGCAGGTCTGATCCTTTCCTCGACGTTTCCCAAAGATTACATTGATCGGCGGACGGAAACCACGATGGACGTTCTCTTCGTCCCGATTTTCTTCGCCACCGTCGCCATGAAGATGTACGGCGCGAGCTTCGACTTCTCCGATCTGACGTTCGTCTGGTTCGGCTTGCTGTGGGTTTTGGCCGGCCTGGCCGGGAAGGTCATCGGCGCGGGGTGCGGCGCCCTCCTGTGCCGCTTCAGTTTCAAGGACTCGCTCAAGGTCGGGGTCGGGATGATGGCCAGGGCCGAGGTGCTGATCGTCTGCGCCCAGACGGGCGTGGATTCCGGCCTCGTCGACCAGAAGATCATCCCTTTCACCCTTCTTCTCATCCTCATTTCGTCCTTCGCCACCCCGATTTTCCTCAAGCTCCTCTACAAAGGCGAGGCCCTGCCACCGGTGGGGGATTTGCCTCCGCGGGAAGGGACCTCTTTGCACGATTGATTATCCGAAGACTGGGGTGCTCAGGCTCGTCTACAAATACAAAAAAGGCGATCCCCGAGACGTCACTGCGCTTCTGAGCGACGAGCTTTGGGCCTCTTCCTCCGCGAAGATGAACGATCCGGACGAGATGGCTTTCGGGGAGAATAAGGAAAAAATCGAGAAAGAGGCCGGGATCGACCCTTGGAAAATCGGGCCTTTGGTCGAGTTCTTCCACAGGCAGTTCGGGAGCTCAGTCTTTCTCTCTTTCGGCGCGTCCCCTCGCAACAGGCGGCTCTGGGGCTACTACACGGACGGGTTCCGCGGCTTCGCCGTGGGCTATAGGTTGGCCGACGTCGAGGCCTCCGTCTCAAAGGCCGTCGGCGAGGATTTTTCCTCTGACTGGGTGAGATACGTGAAAGAAAAGGACGACCTCACCGATTCCTCGATCACCCAGCTCAAATCAAAAGAGAAGGTGCACATGGGCCTGTTCGGCGACTGCCCTTCGCCGGCCCCTTTTCAGAAAATGGGCCAGTGGAAGGCGGAGAAAGAGTATCGCTTCTCGATTGGGAGCGCCTTTCTGGCTGGCTCGGACGGTCGTTACCTTGAGGGCCTTCCGGCGTCATCGGTCTACATCGGCATGCTCGCCCCGCAGGAAACCAAAAAAGCCATCGCGGAGTACTGCTCCTCAAAGGGCGTAAAAGCCTTCATCTGCATGCCCGATTTCTTCTCGAAGCGGAATCGCCTGAGAATCATCCCGTGCGAGCCGCCTTCGAAAGCGGAGGGGCGAGGGTTCCCAGGCGACTTTCCCAAAGACTCGTGATAAAAGAGGCGGAAACGGCTTTCCGGCAAATTTGCGCAAGAATTCGGGCAAAGAGTAGAACGAGCGGCAACGGGGGATCGAGTTTCGAGCAAGTTTTCTAGTTTCTTGTTTTTTCGTCAATCAAAAAAATATTTTTCTTTTGCTCCCAATTTTCTCCCAGAGAAAAGAAAAGCCCCGAACTTGTCGGGGCTTTATTCGATCTGGAGCAAGTGACGGATTTTGATTGGTGGCTTCTTTCTTGGGTCATCGTTTTCTTTTTGCCAAGAACCGGACGCCTTGGTTCTTCACGTCTCCGCCCTTTCGAGAAATCAAGCAGGGAACTTGAAACGCTTATCCTCGAAAAACGGCCGCCTCCCCGGATTGCCCTCGCAGCGGCGGATGGTGTGGCTGGCCATGTCGTAGACGGCGGACCAAATGGTGTCGTGGCCGCTCGATCTGTCGTATTGGCAGAGGAAGCCGTTCTTTCCCGCCAGAACCCTTTCCGCCGCGGCGGGGCCGCCCTCCTTGAGAAGGCCTTCCGAGCCGAGGAGGGTCCGATAACGCTCGTCCGCGCCCCAGTCGTCGAAGCCTTCCTTCCGGAAGGCTCGCATGGAGGGGAGATGGAAGGCATTGGTGGAGAACACATAACCGCCCTCCTTCCGCTCGAAGCGGTCGGCGTTGCATTCGATCAGGCCGACGTCCCCATGCGAATCCGCCATGACGAAGGCCTCGCTCGAAGAGCGGGGGAGCGAGGCGATGAGACCCGTCGCCTCCTGTACGGAGGAGCACCTTTCGAGGACCATCCGGAGAAGGATCCCGGCGTTGATCCCAGGCCTAAGCACGGTCGGATAGGCCGATGTGAGGCCGATGGCGAGACCCCTCTCGTTGACGCCGTCCTCCATCTCGACGAAGGCGGTCGTGTTCCCGCTGAATGAGAAGAATCCCTTCTCCGAAAAACGGTAGATGGCGTTCAGGGAGCTTTTCCCGCAAGGGATGAGAAAATCGCTGTTGCGGCCCAGGAGCGCCCCCTGGTTCGACTTGGCCGCGAAGCAGGAGCAGTGGCTCGAAGGAACGAGGCAGTACATCGAGAAGAGGACCGCGCAGAAATCCTTGAAATCGTCTCCCTGCCCCTCGGAGAGCCCCCTTATCTCGTCGACGATTTCGGGGCAGTGGGCCTCATAGAGGGGGAGGCAGGATTCGGAAAAGGAGTAATGCGCCCCCGTGAGCGCGAACGGGACGCTTTTGAGGATACGGACCCCGCGGGCGGCCAAAGCCTTCCCGAAGCGCGCCCCCATTTCGCGATGGGTCCCTTCGAATCTTGGATGGTACATGGATTTTTTCTCCCTTTTTGTTTTACTTCAATAAAAAATTGATATCAATCGATATAATAATATCGTCAAGAGCTCCGCTTTCGCCGCACTATAGACCAAGCTCCTTCGAAGCCGGTGGAACGCAACCCTCTGTCTTTCGCGCGAGGCCTTCCTCCTCTTTGCTCCCAAAACGCGATTCAAAAGTTCGCATCGTTTTCTTCGGAATGTACCATTCTGATACCATTCTGATACCACGGAAAATTAAAACCCCCATTCCATCGGGGGTTTAGGGAACATGGAGCAGGTGACGGGGGCTGAGGCTCGGCGCGGAAAAGCGACCCGTCAGGGCAATTCCATAAAAGCCCAGGCCTCAATGCCATTTTCGAAGAGATTGATGGTTTTGATTTCCTTGCCTTGCCGCTTGGTTTCTTCGTGGATTTTTCCGTCAATCAAAAAATATATTATTTCTTTTTCTCCCATTTTGGTTCCAATTTTCTCCCAGAGAAAAGAAAAACCCCGATTTTATCGGGGTTATCGGATACTTGGAGCAAGTGACGGGTCAATCCTAGGTGTTTTCGGTCCTTTCCGCGTCTTTTCGTTTCTTTCCAATTCTTTTTCTTTTTGTCGGGGTGAAAGGGGCGAATACATAAAAATATAGCGTTTTATTTAACTTTTTATCCGTTTTTTCCGAGATTTTTTCTCCCACGAAACCCCATTTTGTGCTTGCCAATGGAAGAAAGGGATTTCCTTTTTCTTTGTTCGCCCGCAAATGTACAGCAAAATCTATGGTTTAACCATTATTGTTTTCTCATAAAAACGAATTTATAATCAAATTAATATAAGGGGGTGTTAGATGTGAAAAAAATATTGTATTTGTTTTCTTCAGTTTCTATTTTTGCGGTTTCGGTTTGTATCACACAATCTTTCATCAACAATGGCATTTCGCTAAAAAATAATTGTTTGCCGAAAGAAGCCATTAAAAGAGAATCTTCTGTTTCTCTTTCGGGTTTTGAATCAGTTAGTCTGTATGATGATCAGGCCGGTGCATATACGACATCTCCGCTGACGTTAACCGGTTACAATTCAATGCCGTATGGAAACATCAATTATCATGTTGCCGTTTATAAAGCACCCTTTACTTCTAATTCAGGCCTCTTTTTAATAAACGTTAAAGGCGAATTTACTCCGGGGATTGCTTTTGGCTCCAGCAATTCGTGGAAACTTTTGGATGGCGACCTTTATGTTCGCGCCAACCAGTGGCAATCGGGATCGTCTAGCACGCCGGAAATAGGCGGGCGCCTATATTATTGTGCTGCAAGTCCTGTTGATACATCGGAAACCACCACCGAAACGACGATGACCACGACTCAGTTTAGCGGTTCTCTAAGCAATACAGTAAAAACTGGTACCACGGTTGGCATTAGCGATGACGATATATCGGTGAATGTCAAATATGGGACGTCGCTGACCGGCACCGCCACTGCAACATATACTTATTCGTATACGACCTCAACCATTCACCCGGAACCACGTTCGTGGAGCAACACCAATACGTTGATTCCAAACGATGGTTGTTCTCATGTTTGGGGAAATTACGGATTCTCTTTTTCTGACATCAACGACGGAAATCACACATACACTCAGAATTCCTATTTGCTAATCGAGAAAGCTTATGCCAACACGAACTCTACTGCCGACCGTTTCAATTTTTATATTGACAGCTATATGGACGTTCAATACAAAGAGAACGTCTTGTGGTGGACAAACACCCATAATTCCAGCGTCGGTTCGACATCCTTTACCACCAACGTTTTCGTGCGAGCGAGATAAGCCTGGGCGGCTATAATATTCCAATATGCTAACCCTTCGCTGCATCGGAAAGTCTTTCGTGGCGGGCCAGAACGTGTTGTCCGGCATTGATTTTGCGTTTGGCGATCGCGGATTCTACGTTTTGGCGGGCCCCAACGGCTCGGGGAAATCGACTTTGCTCAATATCATGGCCGGTTTGGATCTTCAGCACAGCGGGACGCTGTCGTTCAACGGGACCGTCATCGACCGGAAGACGGCCGACGGCTATAGTTCCTCCGTCGTCGCGCTCCTCTCCCAGGAGCCTCTGATTTTCGACGATTGGACGGTCGAAAGAAACATCCGAAACGTCGCCGTCGCTTCGGAAAAGGAGCTCGAGGACGGTCTCAGGCTCGTCAATCTCGATCCCGGCCGCGTGCTGAAACAGCGGGCTTCGTCCCTTTCCAAGGGCGAGAAACAGAGGCTCGCCATCGCCAGGGCCCTCCTCAAGAAGCCGAAGATACTCTTCGTCGACGAGGCGACGTCGAATCTCGATGCGGATAACGCCAAATTGATCATCGCCCTTCTTTCAAAACTCTCAAAAACCCTTCTCGTTGTCTTTGCCACGCACGAAACTCAGCGGGTCGGCGACGCCGATTGCATTCTTGTTAGCCTTGATAAAGGCGCTATCAAAAGCTCTGGCGGCCAGGGCCGTCTTTTCTCGGCTCCTCTGCAAAGCCACGGGGACAAGAACGGCTTAGGGAAAAAAGCGCTTTTTTGGAATCAAACGGCGAAACGGTTGAGGCAAAACCGGCTTTTGTTTTTGACTATCACGCTTTCGAGCGCGCTTGTTTGGGCGGCCGCCATACCCTTCGAGATTTACCGTGGCGCCTACGAGAGCCGGCAGGAAACGAACAGTCAGATCGTCGATACGCCTTATGTTCAAAGAGTCAAGGCGACTGCTGAAATCGAGAATTGCTCGGCGGTCGTTGTCTCCTCTCCCGACGCCTCTTATGAAGGCAACGTTTTGGAAGATGTTCCAGACAGCGACGTTTTTCCGAGCGGCGGTATCGTCTGCCAGCTCCTTTCCACCGGGTTCCGCGCCGTGAAAACCTTTCCCGGCCATTTTGGCGGGGTCGTCGAAAGCGAGCTTCTTTATGGGACGAGATTCCCTTCGTCTTCGGACGAGCTTCTCCTCCCGAGCGAAACATTTTCGGAAATGGCTTTGGCGGTCTCGAATGAGCGATCGGTCTCGCTCACCTCGGCCATGGCGATTCTTCTGGACGGGGCCCAATCGTCTCAGCTCATCGGGGACTACAGGATCGTCGGCGTTTTTCAGTCCCGCCCGATCATGAGCGAAGCGCTCTATGAGGCGGCCAGCGAGCAAGGGGCCAACCACTTCGTCTACCCCGGGTCACTGTTCTATCGGGTCGGGTTCGTGATCCAGGATGGGGCGGCGGTCGACAAATCCCAAGCCTCCATCGTCCTCACTTCGGGCAATGAGACAGCTCTTCTCAGCCACTACCAACAAATTGATTGCGGGGTTTATATCCCAGAAAAGGGCCTTTCTGCGGATTCAAGCGGCATCGCGATAAACGCATTTTCGGACAACAGTTATTATTACCTTCTGTTCTTCGTGATGGATGCTCTCTCGCTGCTTCTTGGCCTCGGTCTATTTGTTTCGTATTGGGAAGCAAACAAGCGCGGGATCGCTATGGAGAGGACCCTTGGTCTTTCGAGGGAAGGCGCGATCTATGGGACGACCGGGTTCTTCGGGCTGGCCTTTGCGCTCGGCTTGCTCCTTGGCGAGGCCGGCGGGGCGATTGGCATCTGGATAGCCGAAAACGCAGTCTCATCCCATTTCTATTTTCAGATGAGCGAAATGTTCCCTTCCTTTTTCTTTGGCTTCATCGGCGTGGCTCTGCTCGCCCTCATCTTGACCCTCGCCGCCAATGCGATGACTCGCGTTCTGAACAGGAAAGACATGGGCAAGCTTATGGCGAGACTTCGGAGGGAGCAATGAAAGTCGAAGGGATCGAGAAAGCGTTCGGCGGCCGGGTTCTTTATCGCGAGCTTTCTTTTTCGATCGGGAAAGGCCTTCTGATCGTCAAAGGGCGTTCGGGGGCCGGGAAGACGACGCTGCTGGAAATTCTTTCGGGTTTTGTGAAACCCGATTCCGGAAACGTTTTCTATGGCTCCTTCTCACTTAATGGGGCGTCTGAAAAAGACCGGAGGGCTTTCCGAGCCGCGAACATGTCCTTTTGTTCCCAGCGCCCCACCCTTTTGATGTCTCTTTCGCTCCGGAAGAACCTTGAGCTTTTCCACCCCGACGGATATGACGAAGCCGAATATCGGAGGCTATGCGACGGATTCGGCTACCGCAAAGCCGATGAGGCCCTCTCGTTTCAAAGCGGGGGTGAGAAAAAGAAGGCTTTTCTCATTGCTTGCCTTTCCCAGGACAAGCCAATCGTTTTCCTGGATGAGCCTTTCAGCGGTCTCGACGAGGCAAGCAAGCCGGAACTTGCTTCCGTCATCATGAGCAAAGCCCGCGATTCGCTCATCGTTCTTGTCAATCACGACGAAAGCGTTGCCGGCCTCGTTTTCGACGCCGAGGTGAACCTTGACGATAAGTCGGTGGCCACAAGCCGAAACGACGGAAATTTGGAACTGATTCCCAATAGCGCCGGAAAGAAACCGGCCTATCGGGCTGCCTGGGTGGCGTTCGCCGATTATTTCAAAGAGAACAGGGCCTTCTCGGCCCTGCGGTTCCTCATGACCCTGTTGGCTTTCTTGGCTCTCGCCGCCTCTTGCGCTTTCTTCCCTCTATCGAGTTCTGAGATAAAGGAAAAAGGTCTTTCTTTCGAGCCCGAAAACTGGTTTGAAGTATACCCTAAAATCGATGTGAATGCCGGCACTTTGTCTTCAATCGACTCTTTTGAAGTCCTCGACGAAGCCATTCCGCCTTGTGAGAGAATGATCGTTTTTCCGTTGGGTGCCGAATCCTCCCGAAGCCTTTTTTTCGTCTCCTCTCCGTCCGTAAGCGACGATTCTATCCACTATCTTTCTCGTGGCGCCTCTCCGATCCTTCAGACCAGCGATGGCCATATCGACACGGCCGATGGTCAAATAGCGGTGAAAATGGACTTTCCGTCTATCATGGCCGAATCCGCCCTCCCGTACGCTCTCGTCGATTCGTCTGGGAAAACGGCTGACGTCGCCCTCTTGTCCCCGACCCTCCTCGAAAATGCAGTTTGCGAGGGATGGCTATATGGGTTGAAAGATGGTAGCGGAGCGGCCCTGACCCCCGCCAACGCAGCCGTTTTTGCGCCTTTATCAACCAAATTCTCGGAGCCGCTTTTGTCTTTCTACCCGAGTGGTTCTCTTTCGGCGTCCTCGTCCTATGGGGTCGAAATCGTGGCCGAGGAAGATATTTTGACGATTCCGGGGGTGGAAAAAGGCGCTCTCGTCTGCTCGAACTACGTTGGAGACTTGGCGGCGAGTGAAACTTCCCCATCTAGCGATCAAAACGTCCGCATATCCTTCAAAACGTTCGTTTTTCTGGCGTCTATCGCCTATAGCCAGCTCAACCAGCATTTGGATCCTGATTGGTCTTGCCTTTCCGAATGCATCGTTTGCGGGAGCAAAGCGCTTCTTCTCCAAAAGAATTACCCTAGCGGCGGCTATGCTTGGTCTGGCGCCTATCTCGTCAGCGCGGCCGAGAACGCAAACGGATCCTTTTTTTACCTGTTTTATATGTTTTTGTTTTGCTTCTTGGCTCTCGCGGCTGTTTCGTTTGCGCTTTCCTTCTTCGGGCCGAGGTCTTCCCGGAAGTGGTACGCGGAGGTCGATTCAAGCTTTTCCAGGAACGGACTTGATTCTCGGTCTTCCCTGACGGCCGCTTCCTTGATTTCTTGGTTTCCCGTCCTTATTTCCGGAGTCATTGGATTCCTTGCTTATGTTTTGGCTCTTGTTCCGGCTTCCAACCAGATGCTTTATGACTATGGGTTCGCAGAAGCCGCAGCCAAAACGTCTTTTTTGTATGATTGCGATGGCATCGATGCCTATCATGGCATCACCGTCGTTCTTCAGTATTTCGACTTCCGTTTGATTGCCGTCCTTGCCTTTGCGGTTCTGGTGCTCATCGTCGGCGCTTTGCTTTTCGCGGCTCTCACAAAAAAACATAATCATTTTTCTTCCATCCATTAATTTTTTCTTCTGAAGGTTTGAACCTCGTTTTCATGAAATTTTTCCTTAGAATCGTCGTCTTTTTATAAAAAAAGAGAAAATGTCTTTTTTTCAATGTTTTTTTCGTCGATCAAAAAAATATTTTTCTTTTTATTCCAAATTTCCTCTAAGAAAATAAAAAGTCTCGTGTTAATCGAGACTTTAAGACATATGGAGCAAGTGACGGGAATCGGACCCGCATATTTACCTTGGCAAGGTAATGTTCTACCACTGAACTACACCTGCAAAGCGCTATAAGCGCGTTTGTAATTATAGAAGCGGCATCCTTTATTGGCAAGTAGATTTGTTTTCCCTGCTGGCCTATAATTCCAGTGTTTCCAAAAGGAAGGCAATTTATGGCGACATACCTAGATTTGGCTGATTTATTATTCCCTGACGTGACCAAGAGCATCGACGACCTTGAGAAGGCTTATCCCCCCCGGAATTTACCGGCTGGCGCAGAGGTGAGCCGTTTCGCTCCTTCGCCGACCGGTTTCCTTCATACTGGTTCCCTTTTCACGTCGCTGGTGGCCTATACCATCGCGAAAGAATCCGGCGGCGTTTATTTCTTCCGTCTTGAGGATACCGACACGAAGCGGACGATCGAGGGCAGTGGCGACGAGCTCATTAACCAGCTTAAAATTTTTGGCATCGTTGCCGATGAAGGCTATTTCCCAGGCCACGATAAAGGCCTTTACGGCCCTTATCAGCAAAGCCTTCGCAAAGACATCTATCGGATCGTGATCAAAGAACTTATCAAAAAAGGGCGGGCCTATCCAGATTTCTGCAGTGCCGAAGACCTTGAGAAGATTCGGGCTTTTCAGGAAGCCAGCAAAATTTTACCAGGATATTATGGTGCTTACGCGCGAGATCGGAACCTTTCAATCGAGGAGCAAATCGCCAAAATCAAGGCTGGAACCCCTTGGGTCATTCGTTATAAATCCACAGGCGACCATGATAAGAAAACCTCCTTCGTGGATGCGATACGCGGCAAGATCGAACTTCAGGATAACGACGTCGATGTCGTCATTCTCAAAAGCGATGGCCTTCCGACCTATCATTTCGCTCATGTCGTCGATGACCATTTTATGCGGACGACGATCGTCACCCGCGGCGAAGAATGGATTCCTTCAACCCCAATTCATCTTCAATTATTCCGCGATTTGGGATGGCAAGCGCCAAAATACGCCCACCTTCCGGTCATCATGAAGCTCGACCATGGCAATAAGCGAAAACTCAGCAAGCGCAAAGACCCCGAAGCCGCTGTTTCCTACTTTCTCAAGGCCGGTTATCCGCCCGAGGGGCTGCTTGTTTATCTTATGAGCATCGCCAACTCCAATTTCGAGGAATGGAGTATCGCCAATCGCACCCTGGATATCAAGCAGTTCCACTTTGCCCTCGACAAGATGTCGCTCGACGGCGCGCTTTTCGATATCGATAAGCTCAATTATTTCTCCAAAGAGATCATTGCCAAGGAACCGGCGAGTTCGCTTTTGCCCAAAGTCAAAATTTGGGCAAAGGAAAATGATGCGGCTCTTTTCACCAAGATTTCTTCGGATGAAAGCTATTTCGCGAAGATTCTCAACATCGAGAAGAACCGTTCAAATCCCCGCAAAGACTACGCCAAATACGGCGACATCGAACCTTTGACGCGCTTCTTCTTCAAGGAAGATTACGATAATATTATAGCGGCAGGGCTCCCTTTCAACGAGAAGTACGACAAAGTTTTCTTGAAAGCGTTCCTTTCGGACTGCGCTGGGAAAATGGCCTATGAAACCGAGGAGACAACCTGGTGGAACAGCGTCAAGGATCTAGCCGCTCAACATGGTTTTGCGATCTCCAATAAGGATTACAAACTTCATCCTGAGACCTATAAAGGCAATGTCAGCGATGCAGCTGAAATTCTCCGCGTGGCTTTGACTGGCAGCAAAGAGTCGCCTAATCTCCATGAGGTCATCGAGATCTTGGGAGAACCCATTGTTAAAGAGCGTCTTATAAACGCGACTAGATAACCCGCCTCTTTCCTTGCATTATGGGGCCTGGGATGCTTTAATAGTCAACGGCCCTGTGGTCAAGCGGTTAAGACGCAACCCTCTCAAGGTTGAATCCCGGGTTCGATTCCCGGCTGGGTCACCAGACGGTCTATATCCGCACCTCTATTACAATAGGGGTACGATCGGCATAAGAGTGAACATCTATGAGGAGTTCGGACGCTGGAAAAAGAACGGCGGCAAGATCCTCATGACCTCGCTGAAAGATGGCAAGCCAAAATAATGATTGGCTTGCCTTTTTTATTCCTAAATATTAAGTAAAGTTCGATTAATCGTTTTTTGAAATGCGAGCAACACAATTAAGGATGATATTTTGTCGATTGTCATTCCTTGATATTCTTTGTGTTGCTTTATTGCAGGTTGGACTCTCAAATTGAATCATAATCCGCTTTTTGTCCTATTTATTTTAGAGCAACGCTTCCTGAAGCCATCCCTGGTATTGCGGTGCGCCAATGCCATGTCTTTGCCGATGCATCTAATTACCCAGGTGGCGTGATAGCAGTTTTAGACGGCCCCCTTTCTCGTTGAAGAAATGCCTTCTATTGAACTTCGCGCAGCCGGAAAGCGTCAGGATCCTCCGTCTGCCGACTCTCACTGGCTTGGACCGGCTCGGCCTCCTCCCGGGGAAGGGCTCATCGATGGTCTCAAGCCTTCCTCCGAGTAGCTCAAGGCCTATCTCGGACAATTCCTTCATCGTCCCTGACTTGAGCCTTCCGAAAGGATCGCGTTTCTTCAGCGTGATGGTCATGGGAATCCTCCCGTTTCACCTTGACAATGCAAGTATGAGAGCTTCTTTTTCAATCATTTATCTACATTTGTGAAACGTAATCCCGTATACTTATAACCTTTTAATCAATTGCTTTTTGGATTAAAATTACCAAATCGTGATTGAAATTGATCGCGTAATTAAGGTTTTTAGGACGTCATCGGGCGAAAGAATAAGGGCGCTCGATGACGTTTCCCTGTCCCTCCCGGATAAGGGCCTGATTTTTGTCGTAGGGAAATCCGGGTCCGGGAAATCGACTCTGCTCAACTGTCTTGGCGGAATCGAGCATCCTGATTCCGGGAAAATCGTCTTCAACGGGAAGGACATCGTTTCGTTCAACGGGCATTCCCTTGACAAATATCGTCAAAATTCCGTTGGCTTTTGTTTTCAGAAATACAACATCATAGGAGATTTGAGCGTTGCGGACAACATTCGCCTTGCGGGCGAAGCGAAGGGAGGGAACCCCCAAAGCGTCGGGGATGCTCTTTCCCTCGTCGGCCTTTCCGGCTTCGAAAAAAGAAAGGCCTCGGAACTTTCGGGCGGCCAGCAGCAGCGCGTCGCGATCGCCCGCTCCATTTACAAGCATCCGGCCGTCATCCTTGCCGATGAGCCGACCGGCGCTCTCGATGCCGAGACGGGGAAGCAGATCTTCGAGACTTTTAAGAAGGTTTCTTTGAGCTGCCTCGTGATCGTCGTCACCCATGACGTTTCCAGCGCCGAGGAATACGGCGACCGGATCATCGGGCTTTCGGATGGGAAGGTCGTTAGCGATCGCGCTCTTTTTCAAGGCGAGCCAAAAGGGGCAGGAGAGAAGCCTTTTGAGCCCCGTGTTCCTCTTTCTATTAAGGCAAAGCTTTGCTTTAACTCTTTGAGGAAAATGCCCATCAGGCTGTGTTTAACCATTCTTTTACTGGGATGCTCCTTTGGGGCCCTTGGCCCGGTTTTGGGCACGCTCATGCGGGACGATGACGAAATGCTCGCCGATTCGATCGTCTCGTCTGACGCTCGATACCTTTCCTTTAGCAAGGAGAGGAATACATCAGGGTCTTACGCCATAAGAAAGATGTTCCCCTCCGACGTTTCGTCGCTTTCCGAAGAATACAATGAACCATTTTTACCTGTATACAATGGCGTCGAATCGTTAATTAATTATAGTTGCGTGAATTTTATTGGTTATGACGTCGTCGCCCCGGATTCGAAGAGCCTCGCTTATTACCTGCAGGGGCCCTCGGCCGGCGTGACTCCAATAAGCGACGCGATTTTAAATGAACAAGGGTTGTCGCTTGCCTTTGGGACGCTCCCGGCCAACGAGAACGAATGCCTAATCCCGCTTTGCCAATATGAGCAGTACGCAAAATACGGATTTCTGCTTGACCTTGGAGACACGCCGCTTCCGGCCGCCGAAATACAAACCCCCGCCGCTTTTCTTGGCTTCACGCCTTCGTTGTTTGTAAACTTCGGGTTTTCCTCCGGCTCGACGATGAAAATCGTGGGGCTCGTCGACACCAAACTGAACTATGGCGACTATCCTGAGACGATTGACGCCGGCACGCAAAAAGGAAACGCCGCCATGTGCGAACTGGAAGAGGAGTTCTCCTATGGTCCCAATCGGCTGGTCTTCGTCTCTCCGTCGGTGATCGAAAAGAATTTTTCTTCCAATCAGGCAATAGAAGTAAGATATTCTGAGAAAGTGCAGTTTGATGATTCTTCTTATCAGCAATCGTACAAAAGCCTTTCCTTGGCGTCCTCTTCCAATTCGGTGGCTTTGGCTGGCTCCGGCAATGGCAATTCCATCTATTTGCCCCAAGGCGCTTTCGGGGAGGTCTTGAAAGCCTATACGCTCCCGCTTGATTCCGAGGAGGCGGTGGATTACTCGCCCTGCAAGACCTATTTCACCCGCTTTTCCTCTCTTCAGCCTTCTTCGGCCCTTTTAAACCCGACGGTTCTTTTCGCCGCCCCGACCTCCGATTACTCTTCAGCTCTGTCTATGACCGCCTGCGGATCCTACGTCAAAGAAAACGGCCTGCCATCGGAAGAAAATCAGCTCTCGGGCTTAATTAAACTAGCCCAAAGCGATTATGACGCAGCGCTTTCAAGCGGCATAGTTTCTAAGGCCATAGACTTTTCACTAAGAAGCAGCGAGACCGATGACATTCTCAAGTCGTTTTATGTTTCCTATCTCGCCTCCTTTTATCGTTATTTAGACGTTGTTTCGGAATCAGGCGGATTCCTGGCTAACCCCTATGGCCCGGAAACCGGGTACGAAATCACGTTTGATTTTTCCAAGAAACTGCTTTCGAGGATGGACATCGAGACGACCAATATCACTATAGAGGCCGAAAGCGAGGCAGATGGTAAGCTTTCCTATGCTGGGGTTCTTGGCGGTCTGTTCCTTGACCCAACGAATTTCAACCATATCGGGGTAGGGTTTTCCAGCGGCTTGTTCGATTCCGCAAAATACTCTTTCGGAGATAATGGACCCATCGCCTTCGCTCTTATGAAATGCCTTTCAGACAAGGGTTTGGTCAAAAAGGCCGTTACGGAAGGGAAAAATGGCGAAACCGCCGTCCGTTACGTTCTTCATAATCGTTGCCTGGCCGCCTTTGAATACATGGGTTACTCGTTCGGCTATACTCTTGTAGCTATTCTTTTGGTTATTTCGATTGTTCTGGTCATTTTCTCGATCATCCTTTTGCTCACCGTTATCTCCTCAGCCGCCAAAGCCCGCAGCAAGGAAATGACGATCATGCGCTGCCTGGGCGTTTCCAAGTTCGGCGTTTTTTCCCAATATCTTGCCGAATCCTGCGTCATCGGGCTGTTCTCGTTTGTTTTGGCCTTAGTGCTTAATTTGGTTTTGGTGCCGGTTTTGAACGGCTACGTTGCCTCCATCTCGGGGCTTAGCCTCGCGTTTTTCGGAATCTCTTTCGGAAGCATGGCGCTCATTCTTTTGCTCATTCTTTTGGGCTGCTTTGTTTCCTCGTTTTTCCCCGCATTCGTTTCGTCGACAAAAAGTCTGTCAAGAAGGTTGAATGATGATTGAATCTTTCGAAACTAAAAGATAAAAACCGGGTAGAAAAATCTATTGGC
>CAVRMZ010000057.1:0-13847 GCA_963722445.1 uncultured Bacilli bacterium
TCGCCGGAGAGGTAATTGTAGAAAAGTAGGTTCCCGGTGTCCTTGTCGCTGTTCAAGGCGCTTTTGAAAAGCTTGCCATAAAGGTCCTGATCGGAGACCGAAACCCCAAAAAGCGAGAGCGAATCCCTGACCGAATCCACGAAAGCATCGATTCCGCACGTGCAATTATTGCAATGAATCATCGCCAACGGTTTGTTGGTGGGCGTGGTCAAAACGTCGATTTCCGGTTTCCATTTTTCGAGGGGATGCTCCAAAACGAAAGAACCGAAGACGCTGGTGCCAACGGAAATGTTCCCCGTTTTCGGGTCGATGCAGTTAGTGGCGACCATCCCGGTTGCCGAATCGCCTTCCGGCGGGCATAGTGGGATTCCTGGAAGCAAATCGCCTTCGGGATCGAGCAAAGCGGCGCCGGCGCTGGTCAGTAAGCCGGCAATGGTCCCGATCGCCGCGACAGGAGGCAGTAAGGATTCGATTCTCAAAGAAGAGCCTTCTTTGAGAAACAGAGTATCTATCTTCTTTTCCATCTCCCGATCATAATGTCCGTCATCTCCGATCGGGAACATGCCTGAAGCATCATTGAGCCCCAGACAGTCGGCATCGCAGAGCCTTTGGTTGAGATAACCCGCAATCGTGGTGATGCTGCTAAGCCGATCCAAGTATTTCTCGCGTTTCTTGACGGAATAATATAGGTGAGCGAGACTCCAGCGGGCAGGGATGTTGAATCCAAGATAAGACGAAAGTTCTTTTGCTACTTCCTCGGCGTTGTTGTTGCGCCACGTGCGAAAGGGAACGAGGACATTCCCGTTTTTGTCGAGTGCCAATAACCCATGCATCATGCCGGAAACGCCAATGGAACCGATCGTTTTTACGACGACCCCATAATGGTCGAAGACCGCTCGCTTCATCTGCAAATAGCACTGCCCGACCCCATGGATGGCTTCGTCAAGGCTGTAGGTCCAAAAACCATCGACGAATTTGTTTTCCCATTCGTAAATGCCACTGGACAAAAGCTGTCCGGAGGAGGACACCAAGCAGCATTTGATACGAGTCGACCCCAGTTCGATTCCAAGGGAGTCTGTGCCAAGCGAAAATATCTCATGGATTTCCATATGAAACCCCTTTTCTAAATCATTTTCGCCATTATTATCGACTTTCAAAATACCAAAAAGAATAGACGAACTTTCATAAAAACTTTGTTTTTGTTCATGTTTTGAGGTAGATTTTATTTAAGTATGGCAAACTATCTCGACAGCGAAAAACTTAATTCCATCCTCAAGGATTTCTATGAAGTCACAAAAATTCGAATCGCGATTCTGGACACCAATTACCGCGACGTGAATGGCTACCCCAAAGAAAAGGCGGCGGTCTGCCAATACCTGCGTTCTTCCAAACAGGCCGATCAGAAATGCCGCGAATGTGACAAGAACGCCTGCACCATCGCGCGGCGATCCTCCGAACCCTATATGTATCGTTGCCACGCCGGCCTGTACGAAATCATCGAACCACTCGTGATCAACGACATCACCGTCGGATATCTTTTTTTCGCCCACATGTTCTGTGCCGAGAATCGTGAGCAGGGCGTTCGCGAAATCCTTGCTCGCTGCAAAAACTTCGGACTTAATAACACCATGATCAGAAAGCACATCGAAAAGATGGATCTTCTTTCGAACTCTTTCATCGTTTCGGCCTCCCACCTTCTAGCGACCATCGCGACTTATCTCTGCATGGAAAACCTTGGGTTCGTCAAGCACAACGACAACCTGCCGATCTTGATTGGCAAGTACATTTCCGACAACATCGGATCCCCGATCTCGATCGACGATCTATGCCACTCGACCGGCGTATGCAAAACCAAACTATGCCTTCTTTCCAAACAATACTATGGAATGGGAATCCACGAGCACATTCGAGCGGTGAGGATCGAAAAAGCCAAAGAAATACTCGAGAACAATCCCAATATTGCAATTTGGGATGTCGCCGAAAGGTGTGGATTCTCCGACTACAATTATTTTATTTCTATTTTTAAAAAACTCGTCGGCCTCACCCCGAAGAAGTACCTTTCCCTCAACACCAGCCACGATTCGTTCAATTCCAATTCATTGATTCCTTTATAAACTCATCTCGTGTTATGATTCCGCGCAACGTCAAATAGTGATGACGCCTTTGGTGGCCTCGCGCGCAAGCGTCGATTCGAGCGCCCGGGCAGCGGCCTCGTGCCTTTATCCCTGCAATTACAAGTCGCTTTGCCTCAACAGCAAAGAAAGGAAGCCCGGCCTTCCGATATCCGTCACGCATGTTCTCCTACAATCTACCAACAACTCGAATAGCCAAATATCGGACGGCCGAGGCTTTTTATAAATAGGAACAATCGGAACCATTCACGTTAATATATATGGTTACAATCCAATTAGAGAATGGACGAATAATGGGAAACAATAGCAAGCCGACAAAGGCCCTTGTCGTGTGGTTCGTCATAACCATGTTTCTTTTTGCCATCTTCATGGTATTCATGATGATCGGGGCTGCTTTGGCCCACGAAAAACGGGGCAAGTGAGAGTTTTTCTGCATCCCCATGATCGCGGACATCCCTGTTCCATTGGCTTTGAAGTCAGCCAGAACCCTTTGCGCTATAATTTTTTAAGTAACCATGGATAAATTCAATTTAAAACATGAAAGATACGCCCAGGCTTGCCTTTCGGTCATCGTCGACCCAAGATACAAAGATTTGGTTCATCGCGCCGACGGGCCGAAAGAAGAAGCGCCTTTGTTCCCAGACTTCCTCCCGGTTGAGGGAGGAGCATTTCAAGTCGGCCTCGAGGTGACTTGGGCCGAGACGGATGGCATGGGGCAGGAAAACAAATTCCTCTCGGCTGAGTTCGGCAAGGGGATGGCCGCCGAACAGATGAACCAAGACAAGCAAAAAAGATTCAAAACCCTAAAGGGCACAGCTGTCGAGGTTCCCGCCGAAGGCGACAAAAGCGGCGTTTTTTTCGACGATGGCAGCGGCCTCAATAGCATGTCGTTCTATGAAGGCCAAGTGAGGGAAGCAATCAAGAAGAAGACAGCAATCCTGAACTCCGCCGACGGGCACACCCAACTCTTCGCATCAAACGAGCTTTTCGTCCAGATGCCTTTTTCGTTTCGGGACGGCGACATCAGCGACATCCTCTCCATCAGCAAGCAGGAAATAGCATCCCTCTCGCGGAAATTCGACAAGACGTACCTCTCATACTATAACGGCTTGTGGCTTGCGAATCCGGAGATGGAGATAATCCGCAAATGGGTGCCGACAAAAGCCCAGCTTAAGGAAATCAAGAGGATTTCCGAAGAAACGCCAATCCAGTTGTGAATAATTCTCCCATAAAAAGACCTTTAGCGCGAAAGACCGCGAAAGGATGCGAAAACCCGATGCCCCGAAACCCCAATGGAATGTGGCAAACGAAAGGAATCAAAAGAAATCAAAAAGAAGCGAAAAAGGTAGGATGATGTTCATTCCCCGCACCGTCGAACAAAAAGCCTCGATAATATCGGGGTTTTTATTTTTATGGCATCATTTTTGGTGCAAAGGGCGAAAAGAGAAGGAAAAACTAGGCTTTCAAAACTTTCTTTTTGCCTTTCTGAGGATCAGTTTTGCTGTTGGGCCCCCATCCTCCGCTGCGATGATGCACCCGATAACCTTTCCTTCGTATTCCGGTTTGACCTAGGGTAGACCCCGGCCGCCACCAACTGCACCCAAGCAGACCCGATAGTGCACCCCCTCTTTTCATGAAAAACGATCCGTGCCCACGAACCTTTTTAGCGCTTGTCTATTGACAATTTTTAAATGCGTGTTTTAACTGATAACAAGAAAAGAGGCAGCACAATGCCAGCAATGCTGACTGCGCGATGATGGCGCTTTCATTCTCGGCTTTGCAATCGACAGTGGCCATGCTTATTCCTCACTATGTCTACGAATACACCGATTGAAGATCGAATCGCCGCCCGCTGCGCGACGTTGGACAGGAAGGTGCTGTTTCGCCTCGTCCCTTTTCCAGCCGAGATCGCGATCCTCTACCTTAACTTCGTCCTCGATTGCGTCGCCTTCGGCTTCAAGCCGTCCTCCGACGGCTCGTACTGGACCTTCGGCAACGTTTTGGAGGCCTTTTTCGCCGGGCTGTACCTGTTTGTGATCGGGCTGAATTTCCATCGTTGGCGGAAGTACATAAAGGAGTATCCCCTCCGCCTTCTCGTCACTGACGAGTCGGTGTGGGTGGCTTTCCTCGCCGCCGCCTTCCTGAACGGCTTTTTCCTCTCGGGCTACGAGAACCTCGGGGGTGGGTTCGGCGAATTCAGGATGGACGCCCTGCCAGGCGGCGTCGCGCTTCTGGTCCTGTTTGTCGCGTTCGGCGTTCTCCACCACAAACGGGTCGGGAAGTACCCCACCGAGGCGTACCAGAACGTCGTGAAGGCGATTTTCGCCCGTAAGCCGCCAGCCGCTAAGGAGACGGAAGACCCCAAGCCGGCCGCCCCGCTCCCGAAGGCGGCCAAGGAGCGGATCGCCGCCCGCTGCGCGGCGCTAGGCGACAAGGAGCTCGAGCGCCTCTGCCTCGCCCCGGTGGTATTCGTAATCTTCTTATTCTTCGACGTGATGAGCGTCCTCGTCGGCTTCCGGGCCGACGGCGACTCCCTCTGGATCCTCTTCAACCTCATCGAGGCGGCCCTCGCAGGGGGGTTCCTGTGGGCCGTCGCCGCGGATTTCCGCTATTACAGGAAGTACCTGAGGGAGGAATACCCTCTCTGGCGGCTCGCCGGGGACGAGGCCTTCCGAATCTTTTTGCTCGCGGCGGCCTTCGTGAACGGCTATTTCTTCACGGTGTACACCCCGCTTCCGAATGGCTGGGAGGTCGCCATGCGCGGCTGGCCAGGCGGGCTCGCGCTCCTCATCCTGTGCGGGTGCTTCGAGTTCGTCTACCACTACAAAAAGGTTTGGGAGTATCCGCAACGAGTTCATCAGAGAAACTGGATGGGCTGAGGGCGGAAAAAACGGGCAAAGCCAAGGCTAGTCCACCTTGGCTTTTCTCTTCTTCGATGACCCAAAAAAGCGCCTTTTCCAAACAGGGAAAGCACCCTTTCGATGATTAGGGAAATCCGCTGGGGTAAAAAGCAAAATGACCAAAATTATGAATAATTAGCCCATAAAAAGGCCATTAGCGTGAAAACCCGCGAAAGGAATCGAAAAACGAAGAAAGAATAGGATTCCCCTCATATCTCGCATCATCGAACAAAAACCTCGATTGCATCGTTCCTTTATTTTTTGTTGCCTCGTTTTTATACAAAATCGCAAAGCGGCGTAAGAGAGATTCATTTTCGGCTGACGCCTTTCGGAAAATTGGAGATGGCAAGCAAAGCGACCACGACCTTGGCCACGAGAATCATCCTCATCGCCAAGCCATCGCCCTTTGCAGCGGTCCTTATAAATTCCTGAAGAACTTTATTTGGTAGGCCAGATACCATACGGACGCAGATGATTTCGGAGAGAGAATTTTTCCTGCATTCGTTTGAATGCGACCAATTCTTTGAGCTTCCTAGCGATACCGATTTTGAAGGCATGGGCCTTTTGCCACTGCAGCAATCATATGGATCAAGGCGGCGGCGCCATTGTTGCAGCGGACTCCGCTAGTTTTCACCCTCACAGGGGTTCTTCTTTCACCAATCCGCTAACCGCGATACAATAAAATCCGTTAGCGGCGAAGCAATAACGGCGTTCTCTGATTGGCAATTTCATGAATATCCCGTTGACGATAGTCTATCTTTGCGCGGCCGCGGTTTCCGTCGTCGCTTTCGTCTATTATCTTTGCGCCGGCTCAAAGAAGATGTTTTCCCTAGCCGAGAAATCCGTCTCCGCCTCCGCTACAAATAAGCCAAAAAGATTCGGCAACGCCTTTTTGGTTTATTATGGCATCTACGGCTTGGCCAGCCTCCTTTTGCTCGCCTTCAGCCTCGCTTACGCCATCGTCAACTTCGGCCTTTCCGCCAAAGCCGATGACTACAGCGGAGCCGCCCTGGCCTTCATCGTCGGATGCTTGGCCGGCGCGGCATATGGCATCTACGATTTTCTCCGGATCTGCCACAAAATCAAAAGAAGCTATGGAGAGGAAGTGAGTCCAGCCAACAACCAAGCGGTGTCCGGCTGCGCGCTTATCATCTGCGCCAACGCCTTTATCTCCTTTTCCCTTTTCGTCGCTTCCGTCGTTTACCTGTTTTTGCCGGCATGAGCCGTGCGACAGGGCCAGGGCATGGCCCTTCCCATCGGCGCATGAGCCGCTGCTCAAAGAGGCAGATCTTTTTTCTTGAACTTCAGCGCGCCGAGGACGTAGCCTGCGATCCCAATCGCCAGAAGAATCGCGAATTTCCATAGGTAAGCTGTCGTCCCATCGATGATGGAGATGACGTCAAATAGGGTGATGATGCTGGCGTAATTAAAGTAATTGAGAGCCTCGAAGCGGACGACGCTCGGAATAACGGACGAGCCAAAGAGGCCAAGGATCGTGCAAACGAGGAAAAAGATGGAAAGGCCGCCGCCGACGGCAAGAGCTCGCTTGCTCCGGTCGAAATAGCAAGAAGCCAGGAAATTGATGCCAGAGATGGCGAACAAAACCAGGAAGGCCCCCAGGTTGATGAGGCAAAGCTTCCCGTAAGTCAATCCCGTTCCCGTCACGCCAACGAGCGAGAAGCAAATGCAGCTCGTGACGAGGGTGCAGGCGAACATCGCGAAAAGCGATAAGCAAAGATAGGCGCCTTGGGTAAAAGTGACATCCTGCCGCTTGGTCCCCGTTGAAAGCACATAGGCCATGCTCCCGGAATCGACCTGCCCGACCAAGAGGTTGTTGCTCGCCATGATGGCATAGATGATCGGAAGAAGCAATCCGGCTATTTTGAAGAAGATCGAACCGACGATGAGAGAATACAGATCCATCTGCCCGATATCCTCAATCGCATCAGCCACGTCTTTCGGGAGAGAGGCCAAAAGGGATTGGGACAGATCCCCCGTCAACGATGTTTTCATGTCCGCGAGGGCTTTCTCGTAAGCGGCCTCATCGGGATAGCCGCCAGCGGCTTTTTTCGCGTTGATCGCGCTGAGTTCGTAGTCGTAACGGGCTTGGTAGGAAACGATGTTCGTCATCGCTAAGTGCTTGATGCTGGCATAGGTGTAGCCGAAGGATTCGTATTTTTCTTCTGTGACGCCATATTTCGAAAGGACCTGAATCAAGGCCTCGATGGTCGCTTTCTTGGACATGTTGTCCGCCAAGAAAACGCTAGAAGCGTTTTCTGCCCGCTTCTCGCGGTAATCGCTTCGAGCGGAAGAGACGACGTAATCCGCGGCATCGCCCGAAAGGATGTGCGCGACCAAAGAGGAAACATCGTAATCGGCTGGCACCGTTTCGTTGTTGTTGATGAAAATGTCGTTGAAATCCGCGGTCGGTTTCAAGGCGTACATCGTGGCGCCGAGCATTTCCTTGCACTCCGAGGAGTCCGAGGAATATCCTTTGCTTTCAGCTTCTTGAGTCACCTCATTTTCGAGTTGAAGGGTGGATTCCTCAAAAGCCGAAGCCCCTGCGGCGGAAGCCGCCGCCGGCTTCTGGTTCTGCCAAGCCAGCATCGCGGCCGCATAAGCGGCGGAATCCGAATAATCGCCGAGGGCCGGCATCGCCGAATACCATGTTCCGAAAAGGTAGGCGTAGGCCTCTTCCGCGGTCGCGCTCGGCGCTGGCATCGCGGCCTTCCAAGTTGCAAGGGCCGCGGCGTAGTCCGCATCGGATTCGCCATCCTTTTTCATTGGAATCGCCGCGCTCCAGGCATCGAGTTTGGCGGCGTAGACGCCGGCGACTTTGTAATCGGCCGGGAAATCAACAAGGTAGTATTGGTCGAAATGCAAAAGGCCGCTGGAACCGAGATCATAATAGGAAAGGGAGCGTGAAACAAGCTGGCTGTCGATTTCTTTTTGGATGATGGTGTCTTCCACGGAATTCTTGACGGTTTCGATGCTCCCGGAACCGGAAATGCACATCACGCAGGAGAGCATGAAGCATTCCGCAACGGTGATGATCGCCCACATGAGGCCATTGGCCTTGCAGGACTGCTTGAATAACGCTTTATTGAACATGGTTTTGCTCCTTTAACACCTCATCGAAGTGCTTTTTCAAGGTATAGGCGACCTCCGAGATGAAGCGGACGTCGCAGGTGGCCAAGGCCTTAAAGAGATCACTGATTTGGCTTTTATCGAGGCTAATCGTCACTTGGTTGAATTCGTCCTGCTTTCGGACAATGGCGAATTTCCCCTTTTGGAAGCGAAGGTAATCGTCCCTGTTCTTGAATTCGATCTTGAATTCCTGGATCTTGCGATCGCGAATGCTTGACATATTGACGCAGTCGATAAGATGGCCATCGCTGATGAGGGCGACCCGATCGCAGGTATCCTCCACTTCCTCGAACATGTGGCTCGACATCAGAATCGTCTTCCCTTTGGCGTGCTCTTCCTTGACGATTTCCAAGAAAGATCGCCGCATGAGGGGGTCGAGGCCAGTCGTCGGCTCATCAAGGAGAAGAACCGGAGGGTTGCCCATGAGAGCGGCCACGAGGGCCGTCTTCTGCTTCATTCCTTTGGACATCCGCTTGAGATTGGCCCTCGGGTCAAGCTGAAGCCGCTCCACCAATTCATTCGCGTAGGCCATGCTGCCGAGATGCAAAAACTCCGCTTGGGATCTTAGAAACTCGGTTCCGCTTCGGAGATCGGGGAAAGCGATTTCCCCAGGCACGTAGCCGATGGATTTGGCGATCGTCTGGGCGTTATCCCAGCTTTCGAGGCCATTGACATAGGCGTGGCCTTCCGTCGGTCGGATAAAGCCCATCAAAAGGCGGATCGTGGTGGTCTTGCCAGAGCCGTTGGTGCCAACAAATCCGAGCATCTCGCCCTGGTTGATGACAAGGTTCTCCCCAAAAACGCCTCTTTTAAGGCCATAGTCCTTCGTCAGATTTTCTAAGCGGATCGTTTCGGTCATAACGCGCCTCCGAAATCGCTGTCTTCTTTATAGAATTTCATGAAGTAATCCTGCAACGTTTCCCTGTGGTTCGTGAAACCCGTCAGGCCGTAATGGGAAAGGTGGGCGATCACATTGTTGATGTCATGGTCCTCGGCCGAGATCTCGATTGTCCGTTGCTCGTCATTCTGGGAAAGCAAAGTCATGCAGTTCGACGAAGAATGCCGCGCCAAAAAACGCCGGTAACCCTCCTCGCTTGGGAAAGAAAGCTTGTAGTATTTCAGCGAGGCGTGTTTCAGGTCATCGGCTTTGAAAACGGAGACGAGACGCCCGTCTTTGATGATCGCGATGCGGTCGCAAGTGGCATCGACCTCGCTGAAGATATGAGAGGACAGAAGGATGGTTTTCCCGGCTTTTTTCTCCTCGAGGATGAAAGCGATGAATCGTTCTTGCATCAACGGATCGAGACCCGAAGTCGGCTCATCGAGGATCAAGACCTCGGGATCGGACATAAAAGCCGAGACGATGGCAAGCTTCCTCTTGACCCCCAAGCTCATTCGCTTGGTTTCGCCCCTCAAAACGTTGTCCTCGAGGTCGAAAAGAGTCAGCATTTTCGCCCTCATCCCCTCGTTATGGCAGCCCTGCAGATCCTGCTCCATCGCCAAAAACTCGTAGCCGGTGAGACCCGAAGGGAGGGCGATTTCGCCAGGAATATAACCGACATGCCTCAGAACCTCGCTATAATGCGAGAAACTTTCCTTCCCAAGAAGAAACGTTTCCCCCTTATCGGGTTTCGAAAATCCCATCAAGTGACGGATGGTCGTGCTCTTCCCCGCGCCGTTCGGGCCCAAAAAGCCAAAGCATTCGCCTTTCGCGACGGAGAAGGAAACGTCGAAAACGCCACGTCCGTGCCCGTAATCCTTCGTGAGATTTTTCACTACGATTTCGTCCATCGCTTTTCTCCTTTGGACAGGGGTATTATAGGAGAGAAGAGCGATTCATCAAGATACAAATAATGAACATTTGTTTATTATTATACACTCATTGAAAAAATAGCGATTCCGTGTAATCCTTATAAAATGAAAATTGAGAAAAACAGGAATTTTTATTCGGAATTCTTGGGCACCGATACTTTGAACACTTTGAAGAAAAACAAGGAAAAAAACTCAAAAAGAGGCCCTTACCGCAACGCTGAAAGAACGAAGAAAAGCATTCAGAAAGCCGTCATCAAGCTCTTGGAGAGAAAGAAAAGCCTTGAGGAAATCGCCATCAGCGACATTGCCAAAGAGGCAGACATCAATCGCGGAACTTTTTACCGCCATTACGCCAATGTCTCCGACGTCGTAAATGAAATCGAGGATGATTTGATGGCGGAGATCAGCAAGGCCTGGGTCAGTTCGAAAAGGAACGACGATTCCGCCCACAATTTCGTCGAGGCTCTCACCCAGCATCTCAAAGAGAATGAAAACAATTACAAACAAATCGTGAATTATATCCCCCAATATGTCTTCAGCGACGTGAAAAACAAAACTTTCCGAGAAATGCAAAACGAGTATTTCAAGAACCGCCAACTCACGGAGGAAGACCGCTGTCACCTTGAGATTGTGGCTAATGGCATCGTCGCAGTCTACCTTGATTATTTCCAAGGAAGAAACAAAATGACCCTTGATGAGATCAGCCAATACTCAATTTCCCTCATCAAAAAGGTGTTCCCCGATTTGATCTAGACTTGATCGAAGGATTCTCTCTTCTATAGACCATAGCAAGGCTCAAGGAACCTTGCGAACAATTCAAAAGGCGCTCCGGATAGCTCATCCTAGTGAAGACGGCTTCAAAGCGAGACGGCAAAAGCAATAATCAGGTCAGATTTTTCCCAATGAGGTTTAATGGCATTCAAAGATTGGATTCTTCGCTGATGCCCCTCCATTCCGTCGGTTTTTCAAGGCGCGGAATCCCTCAGGGCTAAAGTCGGCGGGATACGCTAGAAATCACGGAAAACAATCATTCTGCCCCAACGTTGCCTCTTTTTGGCTATGCATTGCCCAAGCGTCTTATAATTCTGCGGTTTCCTGGCCGAAAAATGCAAACAGCTGCGCGATTTGAGTTTGGCGATAAAGATTAAGGAAAATCAGAGACGGGTTAGGCCTTGGCTTTCAAGGCCTCGGATGACTTTGGCCAAAGGCCGGCAAGCCAAAGCGATGATGATGGCCGTGATCATCCCGACGGCGAAACGGATCGCCATCATGACATAGACCAAGGCCAAAGGATAATCGTAAACAAGGGAATCCAGATAGGACGCCAAGGTATTGCCTCCCGACGTGAGAAAAGCCCCCAAAATCGCCACCAAAATATAAGCAAAAAGATTCTCTTCGAGCCGCCGTCCTCTTTTCGCGAAGAAAAAAGCGAAAAGGCCGATGGTCAAGCCTCGAAGCATCGGGGGAATTATCCAGAAGGCCGTCGTAAGGGTGACCCCGTATTTCAGGACTTGATCTAAGAATTCCCCAAGAAGCGCGACGAAAGCACTGTCCAAAGGTCCAAAAACCAAAGCGGAAAGAACGACGGGGAAGGAAGCCAAGGAAATCTCGATGCCACCGATCGGAATCGAAAAATAGGAAAGAGCAAAATACAGCGCCGTCAGCATGGCATCGATCGCTATTCTGTGGACAATCCTTAATTTGGCGATAAATGCAGCTCCTTTTGCTAACCCCCTGGCGAAACTTGGATATCTTAGCATAAGGAAACCCCGCTTTCCCGAAAACGGCATTTCGGGGGATAAGCAAAAGGATTTTGAAAAAGCCAAGAACGGAAAGACCATTCTTCTACAGGAGCGGAAAGGCTCTTTCGCTCCTTAGGGAATTCCATTGATTTCTCCAAAGATGCATTAACCTCGATCAAAAGAGCATAAGGGCAAGGAGGCTGGACAAGAAAGCAAAAAGGGATGCGAGCAAACGCATCCCTTACGCCTTTGCGGATTTGAAGAGAGCCATCGCCTCAACTGAATTTCCGATTCATCGTCCGGAAGACAACGAAGCAACGCCACCCCGTCTTTCCACCAAAGGCTCGCAATTTTTTATCGCGTTTAGTTTAGTTTATTTCCCCGATTTTGGATTTTGCTCCTTCTTTTTCAAATTGGCTTTGATTCCCTTATAGGCGACTAGGCCAGCCCAAACAGCAACGCCGCACCATAAGATGGCATCGACCGGGATAAACCAGTTGAGCCATGTGGCCTCAACGGTTCCTTTAGGCGCGATGGAGCCAATCGTCGACCAAATGATGTTCTTCGCAGCTTTTCGAGCGGCGATGACCGAAGTGGCCGCATCCAAGTTAGGACGAGCGATGAAACTCTCCGCCGGAACGCCCGAAAGATACATATCATTGCCAGCTCTGATGCCGCGATTCGTATTCTGATAAGGATAGGCCGGGGCCATATAGAAGTCCGTGACGACAACTCCCTTAAAACCCCATTCGTTGCGAAGGACGTTGGTCAGCAAGGCCTTGCTGCCTCCAGCCCAAGTCGCGCCGATTCGGTTCATCGAGGACATAACGGCGCGAGCGCCGCCTTCTTCAACGGATTTCTGGAACGGCTTAAGGTATTGCTCTCTTATCGCCTGCTCGTTGATGAAGGTGTAGAGGCCTCCGTGATCACGATGCGTTTCCTGATCGTTGAACGCAAAATGCTTGATATAGCAGTTTAGACCGTTGGTCTTGGCGGCTTTGACGACTTGAGAACCCATGATTCCGCTTAACGTGGCATCTTCGGAGTAATACTCGAAGTTACGGCCATCATAAGGAGACCGATGCGTATCCATGGCCGGAGCATACATGCCGGTGATTCCGGCCGCAACGGCTTCTTGGCCGAAGGCATCGCCCTCGTCATAGGCGACTTCTTTATTCCAAGTCGAGGCAACGTTGATCTCAGCAGGATAGGAAACGGCGTCGACGATCTTATTGGAAATGTTGGAGAAGTTGAAACCGGCAGGGCCATCCATATCGACGGTAGCCAACTTGCCAATCGAAGGGCAGGCATAAGTCCGGTAGCCGCCGAAGATCACAAGATCGCTAAGTTCGCTGGTTGAGACCTGGTTCAAAAGGTCTTCCCAATCGCTGTCGTCATAGGAGGTGATGTCGCTCACGGTCAGCTTCCCTTTGCTGGAAGTAACGGTCCCCGTGGTCGGCATGACATCGCTTGAAGAAACGACAGGATCCGCAATATCGAGATTGTAATCGTCTTTCACAGCCTGAGACGCCGCATGGGCGGCCTGATAGGCCGGGAAAGTCCCAGTCCAATCGTTTCGCGACAAATATTTGAAGGTCGATCCTTCGTTTTTCGTCACATCGGCATCCGCGAATTGGTTGACAACCGTGGCTCCGCCGACGGAAGTGTCGTAATTCGTTTTTGAGGCCACGTTATAAGTATACGTGAAGCCGCTACTAGCCTTAAGGTTGTGGGAATCCGTTCTGAGCGACAGCACATAATCCCCCGCCTCGAGCTCATAGCCTTTGTGGCCATCGGCGTTGGCATCGTTATAGTCATAGGAAGCCATATCTTGGACATCCATCGTGAGGGTAACGGTCTTGCTTCCGCCTGCGGCGATAAGCGGAGTCTTTTCTTCGGCTCCTAAGACAACGGCGCTCTTTTCGATTCCGCCTGGCGTATAAGGAGCCGTATAGTAAAGCTCAACGACGTCTTTTCCCGCGACGCTTCCGTTATTCGTGACCGTGACGGGGATGGAAATCTTTCCGCTCGTCGAAGTGTCGACGGTTCCCATGGCCCAGCTAAAATCGGTATAGCTTTTGCCATAGCCGAAAGAATATTGAACCGCGGTTTTA
>CAVRMZ010000058.1:0-10514 GCA_963722445.1 uncultured Bacilli bacterium
TGAGGATGAGCGAAGAGGCGTAGGCCAAGGAGCAAAGATACGTCCTTCCCTCGCTTTCGTAGTCCCGCAATGAGGGCTTCCCCGAGGCGGCGACCGCTTTGATCGCGGCGAGGAAGCTTTCGTCCCCGCTGAGCGCCAGGTAGCTTTTGCCCTCGCCGTTATACAAGCCGAAAACCTTCGCGGCCACGGGGTTCAGCAGAATGATTCTGAGATTTTTGTCTAACGCCACGATCGCGTCGTTGACGCTATTCAGGATGAGATGGAGCTTGGCTTTCTCCTCGTCGAGCGAGGACAAAGTGCCGTTGAGGTTCGTGGACAAGGTCGAGATCTCCGCCATGATGGCGTTGAGCTCTAAGTCCTTCGAGGTCACTTCTTCCTTGACGTAATGGCCCGTGGAAATGCCTTCTAAGCTCTTCTTGATGGATTTGAGCGGCTTTAAGGCCAGGGACGAGAAATAGAACGAGAGGCTGATGGAAACGGCCAGGGTGAGGACCAGGATGAGCACCATCCAGGGGAGATACCCCGTGAGATAGCTGTCCAGCGAGGAAAAGGTCAAAGCCACCCGAACGAAGACGTAGCCTTTGCCGTCCTTGGGGCTAGGGGCTTTTTCGGCGTAATAGAGCATGTCCACCCCCAAAGTCGAGGAGGAGCGGATCACGACCTCGCTATGGCCCATAAGGCAATCCTGGATCTCTTCGCGGGAAAGGTGGTTCTCCATCGCGGAGACGTCGGTCTCTTTGCTGTCGAGCAAGACGGTGCCGTCGCTCGCGACGATCGTTTCCCGCACCCCCGCGTCTTTGACGACGAGGGAGGCGGCGTTTTCGTCATACCCCGACACATAGGCGTCCGTCAGCTGAACCAAGGATGTCTTGGCTTCCGAAAGAATCGTGTTGCGCGTGAAGAGGATCCCCACCGCGAAAAGGACCGCGAGGGCGACGGTCACGATCAGGGAATTGAGCCAGATCAGCTTCTTTTTCATCGAAGGATATACCCCACGCCCCGGATCGTGGCGAGGACCAAGCTCGACCCGGCGAGCTTCTTCCGGAGATGGAGCACGTGGATATCGAGGGTCCGCGTCTCGAGCTCCTCGTTGATGCCCCACACGAGCGAGAGAAGCTTTTCCTTGGTGAGGGCCTTCTCAGGGGCCTTCGCGAAGGTCGCCAAAAGCTCGTATTCCTTCTTGGAGAGGGCCAAAGGCGCCCCGGCCAAGGTGGCGGTGTGGGAGTCTTCGTCGATCGTGAGCTCTTTATAGACGATCTTCGCGGGGGCGACGGGGCCTTTCCGCAGATTGGCGTTGATCCTGGCGACGAGCTCCATGATCCCGAAAGGCTTGGCGAGATAGTCGCTGGCCCCGAGGTTAAGCCCTTTGACCTTGTCGAGCTCCTCGCCCTTCGCGGAGACGACAATCACCGGTATATCCTGGTAATTCCTGTCTTTTTTGAGATCGCCGAGAATCGCGAAGCCATCCTCCCCCTCGAGCATGATATCCAAAAGGATCAAGGCGGGTTTCTGGGCTTTGAGCGCGAGGAAAAGCTCCTCGGCGCCGGCGAAGGTCTTGGCCTCGAAGTCGCCTAAAGGCAACGCCGCCTCGTAGAGTTTGCGGATGCTTTCCTCGTCGTCGACCGCATAGATCAAGGTCTTCGCCATCTTAACTCATACTATGGGTTCCCGTCAGGGAATAATCAACCCATTCCCCGATGTTCACCGCATGGTCCCCGATCCGCTCCAGGTATTTGGCGATCATCATGAAGATGATGGCCTGGTCGGCGTTTTCCTGCTTTTGCTTGATGAGGGCGATCAGCTCTTGCTTGATCGAAAGGAAAAGATCGTCCACTTTGTCGTCGTCCTTGGCCAGGGTCCTCGCCGAGGCCACGTCTTCGTTGACGAAGTCCCTGACCGCCTTATGGACCATCGCGATCACGTATTGGCCCATGAGGGGCAGATGGATGATCTCCTTGATGTAGGGCTCGTCGGGGAAGGCCACGATCTCCTCGGCGATGTCCACCGCGTAATCCCCGATCCGCTCAAGGTCGGTGATCATCTTGAGGGCGGAGGAGATCCTTAAGAAATCCCCGGCGACCGGCTGGTCGAGAAGCAGGATCCGGAAGGACCCGTCCTCGATCTCCTTGTCGAGGCGGTCGATTTCCTTGTCCCCCTCGATGACTTTCTTGGCCAAGGCCTTGTCGCGCGTCTTCAAAGCTTCCATCGTTTTGTCGATGGCCTCCTCGGCGAGATAGCTCATGGCCGTGAGCTTCTCGAGCGTGAGGGCGATCTCGCGATCGAATCGTCTTAATTCTGCCATAACTTCATCCGAACCTCCCCGTTATGCAGTTCTCCGTCCTTTTGCCCTTGAGGCGGCGGAAAAGGTCCTCGGTCGTCCCTGACTCGGCGATCTCCCCGAGGAGGAAGAAGGCTGTCGCGTCCGCGATGCGGGCCGCTTGCTGGAGGTTGTGCGTCACGATGGCGATGGTCAGCGTGGACTTCAACGAGGCGAGAAGATCCTCGATCCTGGCCGTCGAGATGGGGGCGAGGGCGCTTGTGGGCTCGTCGAGGAGCGGGATCCGGGGCGAGGCCACCAAAATCCCATAGCCCATCCCCGTCGAAGAGACGCAATCCCGAAGGAAAGGCACGATGACGACCATCCCGAAGAGCCCGTAGATGACGGAAGGGATGCCCGCCAAAAGGTCGATGAGCCAGCGCAAAGCCATGGCGAAACGCGAAGGAATGAAGTGGAAGAGAGGGACGGCGGCCAATAAGCCAACGCCCGCCCCGAGGGCCAATAGCGAAAAAGCGGCGGAAAGGAAGAAAAGTCCTTTCAGCGCCTGATAACGGAGGGATGGCAGGGCCATTACGGTTTAAGCAGTTGCGACCAGGTTTTGATCTTGGCCGCGTCGCTCTCCGCGCTATCGTAGATGTTTTTAAGATCGGCTTTGGCCAGGTTCGCCACCGGGTTCTTGGCGTTGACGATGGCGGCGATGCCATCCTTCGCCACGACGCTCGCGAGGCAAGAAGGGGCTTTGGCGGAATCGAATTCCGCGCTGATCATCCCGAAGGCGGAGACGCCGTTCTCGGCGTTCGCATAGCCGGTCCCGGTCCCGCCCCCGCTGACCTCGACGGTCACGTGGGCTTGGAGGGTCTTGTACTGGGCCGCCAATAAAACCATGAGGGGCTGCAAGGAGGTTGATCCCGAGACCGCGATGGTCCCTTCGAGGCTCCCATTAGCCGTATAAGCGCTGGCTCCGTCGTTAAGGGAGACGTAGCCATTGTCGGAAACGAGGCTTTGGGCGTCGCTGCTTTTAAGAAAGCGGAGATAGGAGGCATCCAAAGCCGAGGATGCCAGGGTCGCGGACTTATAGACCACGCTCAAAGGGCGGGAGAGCGCATAAGTGCCATCGGAGATATTGGCGACCGTGGGCGCCACCCCATCGATCGATAGCTTTTTGACGTCCGAAGTGATATAGCCCAAAGAATCGTAGGCGATCGCGTAATAATTGCCCGCGACTTTCTGCAGCACCGCGGCGGTTCCAATCGCCACGACGACCCCGTCGACGTCGGAGCGGCCCTTTAGGCCCAATAGGTCCATGAAAGAAGACTTCGTTCCGCTGCCGTCCTCGCGGGTGACGACGCCGATGGACTTGCCAGGATCAAACGCCCTGGCCGCGCAGGAGGCCAAGATTCCGATCCATCCCGCCGCCAATAGCGGCACGGCGATTTTCTTTCCCATCTTTTTCGTGTGGTTTCCTTTTTTCTTCTCCACTATCCCGCGAAAGGAAAAAGGCCGCCACCACCGCTTTGCAAACAAAGGGCAAACGTTTTGCAAAAAGGCCGATGGGATAAGGCGATTTAGGCTCAAAAACGGCCAACGGCCAAAAACAGAGTTGCTGCGTTGAATGATATAAAGAAAGCCCGCTGGAGGCTAAGAAAAACTTTCATTTGGCATCATTGGGCGTTGAGGCGACGAAAAGAAAGAGACAGCGCCCGATGATCATCGCTTCAGTTCCCTGATCGGCTGAAGGAAGAAACCGCGCTTATAGAGGAGCTGGATCGTTTTGACGCTTGGGCCATCTCTCTCGCTGAAGCGACAATGCTTTGGGCCCTTCCCTCGTCCAAAAGGACCTTTCGGTTGGCCTCGCAGGAATCCCAAAGATGGTCCCAGTCAGCAAACGCAAGATATCCTTTGAGAAGGCCGCTCAGAAAATAGACGCCGAAGCTCGAGCCCTCAGTCGAGGAATAGACGCGATAATAAAAGACCCAACCGCTCAAATTGGGGTTCCGATCCGACTTCCCTTCTTTGAGAAGCCCGTCGCCGAACAGAGCTCCTATAACGACCCGGCCCCATCGTCGAAATACTCTTCGGACCCGTCTTCGGGAAGCGCGAACGTATTGTGGCCTTCGTTCGCTTTCTCCGTCTTGAGGAACGCGGCGACGGTGCATTTCTCATCGAGGTTCGTCTGGCAAACTTCTCTGCTATCCATGCAAGACGGGAGCAGCGAAAGAGCCAAGACCGCAAGCAGGATTTTCGCTTTCATAATGATATCTCCGGGCTCTCGCCGGCAGGCGAACCCACTCTAGCCTTGCCGCCAAGCGCGCCAGCGACGATCGGATACAGGAAAATCAAAGGAATCATTGTTTTGCCCCTCAAATTCAAGATAGGAGCGAAAACTCGTTTCGTAAAGCGGCTTAAGCAAATCGCTCAAGGTTAAATGCAGCCGTTTCGCCCATCCTCGCGAGAAAGTCGAAATAACGCTTTTTAGAAGGTTAAGAAGATTCAATATTCGCGAGGCAAATATAATCCTATGGATCCAGTTTTGGCATGGGCGTATTCCGCTTTCTCATCGGTGGCTTCGATAGCGGATGCTCTTCACCGGATCAAGCCGCCGATGGCTTAGTTTCGGCTTGCCATAAGGGACCGAAGCGAGGCGATGTCCTCGGCCGAAAGGGCGGCCTTCGGGACAAAGATACCTTTTCTCTTCCCCCCACCCAAAAAGAAGTAATCCGGCTTGTCCTCCACGGAAGCGACCGCGAACTCGTTTTTAAGCACCGGGCCCTTGGGGGAGACGCTTTCATCGACAAGATGGCCATCCTCCGAGATGATGATATGCTGCTTGGCGAAGACAAACGTCCCGAACGTCCCAACCATGAACAAACATGTAATAGCAAGAGCGGCGAAGCACATTCCGATAGCCCAAGTGGTCCAAAACACAGCGAGACCCCGAGTGTTCAGCCCGATCAGCACGCCATCCCCGACTTCGCAGCACACGGAAAAGAAAAAACCAGCGAAATATTGCCATGTATGGGCAAAGCGCCATCGGTTCCGATCCGAGTTCTTGAGCTCGAAGGCTACGTCGATCGTTTTCATTTTTCCATCAGTCCCCCCTTTTAAAAAACATCTGAAGAATTTACGAATGAAATTGTAGCATCATTCTCGAAAGCGCTTCTTTTTGCCGCATTTTCAGGTCAGAGTTCGCAGCCGGCAGATCAAAAAGAAGCGACAAGCGTTTTGCGCGACGTTCTTCTAGGCTAACGGCAAGAGGCCCCTCGTCGCCAAAACGCTTCTTGGTTCTGGACGCACGCATTGAAATGGCCGCCTTAGTAGCCCCATAGGCGAAAAGCGCAAGCGAGATGGTTTATTGAAAAAGTCGTCTTTTATCGGAGATCCCTTCTCAGTTTGGCTTGGAGACAACAAGCGAGCGGATGAAGGAGGACTGCTCCGGGGTGAGCTGGGCCTTGGGGACGTAGACGAACCTGCTGCTCTTGCTCCCGATCCGGAAGTACTCCTTTCCCTCTTTCAGGAAGGCGAGAGGCATCGTTTTGCCGATCGAATTGCCTTTGCCGTCGCTGCTTTCGGCGGAAACGGACATCTTGGCTTTGCCGATCACGATGGTCTGACTTTCGTAGAGCAAAACCCCATACGTCCAGCAAAAATAAGCGAGGACGCCCGCCACGGCGGCGATGATCGCGATGAGGGCAAGGAGGAATCCGAGAAGGATGCCCCAGCCCGAATCGCTCAACCCCGCCTTGTCCTTGGACGCGAAGCCGAGGAACACCGCCACCGCCAATCCCGCGAACAGGTCAAGGGCATACGCAAGGATGTAATAACCGTTGCGCCGGAGCCTCCATTTGATGAGGGTGGCTCTTGGAAGAAAGATCTTGATCTCGATTCTGTCCATATCTTGCCCCTACCCTGGCGAGAATATCCTATCCCATTTAGGAAAAAAAGACGAAATTTAAGCGGGGAAAGGCTCGTTCCTCTTGCCCAAGCCCAAAAAAAGGGGGCGCAGCGCCCCCTTTAGCCTAAAGCAAGGGATCCGATAGGCAAAAGCCTAGACCGCTCGGCAATCCAAATAGGGCGCCTCAAGGGCGGCGTAGACAGCGAAGCTGTTCGTGGCGTCGTGAGTCTTGGCGAAGGTGTGCTTCTTCAGTTTGGCGACATAGCAAATCGCGAGTTTGTCCCCGGCCGTTTTGTCGGTCGCGAACGTTTCTTTCGTTCCTGCGACGCTGCGACGCGCCGTATAGCAAAGAAAAGAAGTGCCTTGGCACGAATAGGACGAATCCTCGGCGGTTGTCGAAAGAACGTAGGAAGCGGCCAAGGAAAGGATGGAATCCCGGCTCAGCGGGCAAGCGCTCCCGAAAAAGAGGGGGAGGCCGCCAAAAACCCAATTAGCCGTCACCTCGACGGAAGAGAAAGCCGCTGAGGAATAGGCGTCAGACACCTGGCAGACAATCTGGGTCCCGAGGTCTTCTGCGCCGGTCTCGGAATACGAGGAGAGACTGCGCTCTGAGGCCGAACCAGAGCCGCACGAAACAAGCGAGGCCAGCGAAAGCAAGCAGCCAAGAAAGCGAATTCCGTTTTTCATGCCCTTGTGATACCACAATCGCAAAGCGATTTCAACGATGGTTCTTTTCTTTTCTTTTGCTAGGAAAAAGGAGCCCTTGATAGGCGGCAAAGCGATCGTTATAGGCGCGCCCAATCTTTTTGCCCTCTAAGGTCGCGGAAAGGAAAAAAGACCCGCCAGCGACAAAACATGAACCCGACCCTTGGGAGTTCGATCGAAACGCTGGGAACCGAAGTACCCCGGCCCTAACGCCGAGGGGAAAAGACGATGGGAGGGGATCTCAAGCCCGGCCTCCGCCGCCGCTTCGGCATAGGCGAATTCCATCGCCCCGATCTCGGGAGGGTCGTAACTCAAGGGGAATTTCACGATCCATTCCTGGCCTTCGATCGCCAGGTGGACTTTGGGCTGGGCCCCGCCGCTTGAACCGCCTAAGCGAAAGATCGCGTCGAAATCCAGGCCGACGTTATGGCTCACGGAATCGCATTCGCGGCGGAGCTCGTCAAAGTCGGTTTGGCAAGAAGGGCCCTCTTCGAAAAAGGCCGGCTCATAGGTCAAAGCCCCCAAACCCGTCGGCGAAAGAAGCGAAAGGCGGGTCAAGGCGGTGACCTTGGCGGGATCCAAGCCTTTCTTGAGCAAGAGCCGGTCCGTCAATAAGCGGCCCCAGCCATCCGGGAGCGAATCTGCGAAAACGCCGAAAAGGCCATCGAAACCATTGTTTTTGGGAATGAAGACCTCTGGGGTCAAGGGCAGCGAAAGCGGGGAAAGGGAAAATCCAGCGCTCAGCCACGAAGGGGCGTAAGCGAAAGCCACCCTTCCACGAGGAAGCGCCGCCAAAGTCCTGACGGGTCTTCCTTTAAAGAAGACATCGACCTTCTCAAGGTTTCCGCTGATCACGAAGGACCTCCTCGATCGAGCGATAGGCTTTGGTGGCGAAAACAGCGTCGAAATCGGAAAGGGCTCCTAGCGCGGAAGCGATGGCCATAGCGACAAAAGCGAGATTTCGCCGGTTCTTTCGAAACGCTTGATGGAGCCATAACTCACGCCGGAAGCTTTCGCGAGAGCTAGTTGCGTCAGCCGTTTCTCCTTCCGCCGCTTCTTCTCTTTCGCCGCCAGCGAAAGAAGCACGCTATTGGGCGTTTCGATGCCGGCGACGTCAAAGAGGTCCAAAGGTTTGTCCATAGACAACATATCATCCTTTTTAGCCAAATAGTAAAATAATAGATAATATATTATCCAAAATAAAGAAATAAGGAAATCAGTCTTTTTTGTCGCTCATCGTATAGAGCGGGAGGTAGAAATAGCGATCGTCCATCGTGAGGACCTTCTGGGTCCACTCCCCGGGCTTCACGCCCTGATAAGCCTTGTCGAGGATGTTCATCTTGGCATCGAAATCGTCGATCGCGGCTAGGGCCAAAGCCTCGCGGGTCTCGGGCAAGACCGGGGAGCCGAATTCGGGCTTGCTATGATGCGACAAGACCATGTGCTCCATGATCGAAGGGATCTCGCCCGTCAATCCCAAGGCGTCCGCGGCTTCCTTGACTTCCGCCTGCATGATCGAGATATGGCCGAGCAGCCGCCCTTCGAGGGTGAACTTGGTGGCCACGGGGCCTGACAATTCGATGGTTTTGCCGATATCGTGGATAAGGGCGCCCGCGACGAGGACATCGCGGTTAAGGGCGGGATAAAGGCGGCAAAGCGCTTCGGCGTCGTCCGCCATCGAAAGGGAATGGTAAAGAAGGCCGGAGGCATAGGCATGGTGGTTCCTGACCGCGGCGGGATAGTTCACATAGGCGTCGTAGTGCTTCTTGACGAGATACGCCGTGAGTTTCTGGACGTCCGCGTTCTTGAGCGAGGCGAGATAATCCTCAAGCTTCTTGATGAGAATGGCCTTCGGGACCGGGGCGGAAGGCACGAACCGCGTGAAATCGATATTGTCCTGGGGCAGGGCCTCGCCGCTCAGGATCTTGAGCTGAAGGATGTTCTTGTAGGAGATGACCTCCGCCTCGACGGCGACGATGTTGCCCGGCACGAAGATCGCGTTGTCCTCTTCTTCGACGTCCCATTTCTTGGCGTCCAAGGAGCCGGTCGCGTCTTGAAGGATGACCGTGAGATAGCTCCGGGAATTCGCCGTCACGCCTTTGGAGACGCCGGCGACGAGGAACTGCGATTGGATATGGTCCCCATCCGCGAGTTCGGCGATTGTTTTCATAGATTTTCCTCCAAGAAGGCGCCAACGGCGCCAGCGTCATAGCCTTTTGCGACGAGATAGGCGTAGCAATGGGCCTTTAAATCATAACCCTTATACTTGCGGCCATAGCGCGCAATCGTTTTTTCGCCTAAGAGCTTCAGGCTTTCTTTTTCCACGGTTTCATCGCCTTTGAGGGCTGCCGTCGCCGCCAAGGCCTCGCTCAAGGGATATCCCCGCCGCGTCAAGGCGTTCAGGATCTTGGCCTTCTTGGCCTTCAAGGGCAGCCGCGCGTATTTCCGCTCCATCATGGCCACCGCTTGCTTCGCCGCCGCTCCTTCGTCCTTATAGACCAGTTTGGCGAGGATTTCTTCCTTGATCCCTTTCTTGTAGCGGAGTTCGCTCAGGATCCGCTCTCGGCCATAGAGAAGCCGCTCCTTCTCCTCAAGATACTGGGTCGCGTAATCCTCGTCGTTTAAAAAGCCCGCTTGCTTGAGGCGGAAGAGGATCTCTTTGGGATCCTGGCCCTCCTTCGCGTGAAGAAGGAGCTTCGCTTTGACCTCGTGGGAGCTGTAGCAGCCCTTGCTCGCCAAAGCCAAGCCATAGGCATAGAGGGATTCGCTCCGCATCAAGGAAACGAGGCCCCGCATCTCCAAAGGAGAGACCTCTTTGCCGACGTAAAGGGGGCATTCGCTATAGACGTTGGGGCTTAAGAGCAGTTTCTTCGCGCCGAAAGAAACCGCCACCTTGCCATTCCGCAAGGGCTTGATCGCGGTGATCCTCTCACCAGTTCTTTTGAAGGGCTCGTTCATAAACCGCATGCACCTTTTGATAGAACAAATCCAAAGAATAGGGCTCCAATCCTTGGCGGGCCTTAGTGACGATCTCCGCGACCCTAAAAGGCGATAAGGCGATGATCGCCGGGAGTTTGAGGGCGAAATCGCCTTCGTCGATGAAGAAGAAGCCGTTGTCGCCGTCTTTGATGGTGCCCAGCAAGGAATCGTCGTACCGGGCGAACAAGAGGACCCCGCTCGCCATCGCCTCCATGAAGGTGAGGCCTTGGGTCTCCGTGATCGAGGCGGACACAAAACAATTCCCCAATGCGTAATAAAGCGGCGTCGCATCCGGATCGACGGGGCCCGCGAAAAGGACATGAGCGGATATGCCGAGCGAAACGGTCAGCGCTTTGAGCTCCTCGAGCGAAGGCCCGCCCCCCACGACGAGGAAGAGAGTCTTTGCGGAGGGGTTAGTCGCCAGATACGCCGCGTACCCCTTTAGGCAGATATCGAGGCTCTTTTCCTTGGCGAGGCGCCCCAAGGACAGGATCACGTAGGTCGAGGGCGTGATCCCGAAACTCTTTTTGAGGGCCTCCACCTTGCTTTGGTCGATGGCCTTAGGCTCAAAGGCCCCGAAGTCGATGCCGGTCGGGATGACGTTGAGATAGGCGTCCACCCCGATCGAGCGCATGTACTCTTTGATCTTCTCGGAGGGGG
>CAVRMZ010000059.1:0-5422 GCA_963722445.1 uncultured Bacilli bacterium
TCATTTGGCCTAAAGGGAAACCAATGACGGTGCAGACTTTGACATCGGTTCCATTAAGATAAGCCTTGGCGACGGGAACATAAAACGGATTGACGCAGACGCTCATGAAATCATATTTTTTGGCTTCGGCGCAAAGCGTTATGATTTCCTCGCGCGTAGCATCAGCGCGGAGGCAGGTGTGGTCAAAGAATTTGTTCAAATTCATGGGGATTCCTTCTTTGTCCTTTAAATAATATCCTTATTCCGAAAAAGAAAAAAGGCGTTCCGCTCGGAAACGCCTTTTAAACTCTGTTATTTCTTCTTGGGAGCGGTTTTCGCTTTGAGATGGAGGATGTCTTTTCCATCATAGTAGCCGCATTCCGGGCAAACGTGATGGGCTTTGACAATAGCTCCGCAATGGGGGCAAGTGCCTAAACCGGTAACGTTAAGCTTAAAGTGGCCTCTCCGTAATCTCTTAGCTGTCTTGCTGGTTCTCCTAAAAGGGACTGCCATAATCTATCCTTCTTTCTAACGCGATAATTATACGGAAAAATAGGGGCGAGTCAACCTTGTTTTGGACAATGTCATATCTTTTTAATACTTTGTCGATATTTACTAAGTTTATATTTTAGAAAACCGGATCTTTTTTGCTCATTTTTCAGTCAGCCTTCGTCAAAGGGCCATAAACCAGGGTTTCGACAGATCCTCGAAGGGGCTTGGCACTCAACGTTTTGGCCAAGAGATAATTGGAGGTATGACCATAGGAAACGCCACCGCGGTCGTCTTCGAAAAGCACTTCGACTTCCTGGCCGTAAAAACGCTGTTCGTACGTGTTTCTCAATGAAGCCGACAATGCCAATAATTCATGAACGCGCCTCTCTTTCGTTGGAACGTCGGTGTCTTGGAGCTTGGCGGCCGGAGTCCCTTCGCGCGCTGAGAAAGGAAAAACGTGGATCTCGGCAAAAGCCGCCTTTTGGCAAAACGCCATCGTTTCAGCCCATTCTTCTTCGGTTTCTCCTGGAAAGCCCACGATCACATCGGTCGTGATGGCGATGTCGGGACGGATGGCCCGAATTTTTTCAAGCGTGGCCAAAAAGGCCGAAGTGTCATATTTTCGTCGCATCCTCTTTAAGACCGAAGAGCTTCCCGACTGGAGAGGGATATGCAAGTGGTCGGCGACGTTGGGATGATTCTTGAGAAGCTGCAAAACCCGCCCATCAATCTCGCTTTCTTCCAACGAGGAGATGCGAAGGCGGAACAAGGAAGGATTCTGGCCTAACAAGTCGTCCAATAGATTCCCTAAGCGATACGAACCATCGCCCAAATCCTTGCCATAAAAACCAATATGGATCCCGGCAATGACGATTTCTGAATAGCCTGCCGCCACTAAGCGATGGGCTTCGGCCAAGGTATTGTCGATCGAGCGGCTCCGGGAATTGCCCCGCAAATAAGGGATAAGGCAATAGGAGCAAAAGTTATCGCAGCCATCCTGAACCTTGAGATAAGCCCGGATATTATCCGCCAACGCCATTTGGCCCATTTCCTCGTAGCCCTCGTGACGGATGCTTTCCTTCACGTCGAGGATTTTTTCGTGATTCGCCTTATATTGATCCCAATACTCCAAAGTTTTGGCACGGTCGCAAGTCCCGATAACGATGTCGGCTCCCATCGCCAAGGCTTCTTTGCCATGCAATTCGCTATAACAGCCCATGACCACCAAGGTGGCGTTGGGGGCTAAGCGCCTAAATTTTCTAATATGCTGTCGGCTTTTTTGATCAGCCGTTGACGTTACGGAACAGGTATTGACGACAATCAAATCAGCGTCTTCCGGCTTGCTCGCTTCTTTCTCGCCGCGCTTCGCCAGCGATTCCCTTAAGGCATCAAGTTCATAAGAATTGACCTTGCAGCCAAGAGAAAAAAGAAAATAGCTCATCGATCCGAGCCCTTGTCCGCGGCCTTGGCGCAGGCTTTGATTTCTTTGCCCAGAATCTCGTGAATAAGGGCGCACGATATCAAATTCTCTTCGACAAGGGCCTTGATCATCTCTTCACGGTCAGAGGCCAAATAGGCATCGGCAACCCGTTCGATTCGTTTGATCATGTGCGTTTTGACGGGCATGGCGATTCCCCGGTCGAAAAGGGCGATTTTAGCATCAAGTCTTCCTTCGTCATTGATAAAATAAAGACATTCGGCATCATAATCGTAAGCGGCCATGATTTTTGGGGTCTTCCGCACGGCGACCAGACGCGTGAAATAAGAATCGAACAGATGAAAGCCATAATAATCGAAAGGATCGATCGTCGCGGCCTCGTAATCGGAAACGAGACGTTTATAAGGCGCTTGGCCCAATTTCTCGTAATCGCTGCCATAAATGAGATTAAGCGATTGGGGAAAAATCGGAACGTATATTTTTTTGCCTTCCCACAAAAGATACGGGAAATCGCTCATCCCGTTTTCCATGAATTCTTTGAGCGAAAGGGCGTCTTCCCCGTTCTTCTCTTCGCGGCTTTTGGAAAGATACAGCTTTTCCGTCTCTTGCTTGTTGAGCAAGGCCCGAAGAATGATATTGGCCCGTACCGTGTCAAAAGAATCCGCGGGTTTCAAGAAACGTGCCCATAATTCATCAGTGGAAAGCATATAAGAATAATGGTTAAAGAAAAGCGCTTCCGAAGATTTGGGAAAAGAGGTGGGCCGTTGATGCGAAGCCAGCGCCTCATATAGGTTCATCGCGCCGCCTCCGCCATAAAGGCAAAAACGGAAGCGAGGTACAAGCTCGCGGTCTCAGCCCTCAGGATTCTTTTGCCAAGAGAAATTTCTTCGAAGCCTTTGTCGAGGGCCATCTTCGCTTCCTCTGGCGAAAAACCGCCTTCCGGCCCGACCACCATCAAGATGGTCTCGTCTTTTTTTAAGGAAGAAAGCGTCGCTCGCAATTCAAAAGGCCCTTGGCTTTTTTCTTCATAGGCCAGAAAGCGATGATCGGCTTTGATTTCAAGAATATCCTTATAGGCCCTTAATGGATTGACTTCCGGAACCAGCGAACGCTTGCATTGTTCCGCCGCTCCCATGACGATTTTCCTATAACGCGAAACCCGCTTTTCAGCCTCTTCGCTTTCGAGATGAATGATCGTGCGAGATGACGTAAAAGGCGCGAAAACGCTAACCCCAAGCTCCGTCCCTTTGGCGAGAACCAGCTCATCATGGCCGGCTTTCAGCAAAGAGAAAGCCAAAAGAAGGCGAGAAGGCAATTCGGACGCGGATTCTTTTTCTTTTTTAATCGTTATTTCAAGCGGCTTGGCAGAAGCGATAACGGCTTCATAAACCTTGCCTTCGGACACCACTTCGATCGTCTCCCCGATTTTGCCCCTCATCACATCCAAAAGATGGTGAGTGCTTTCTTCGCTTAGAAAAGCCATCCCTTCCTTGACGGACGCGAAATAACGCTCCATTTAGCGAAGGAACTCCCCGTTGGAATCTTTAAGCGAATCTTTCGTGAAATAGCTGATCGCCATAATCGCGTAAACGAGAAAGGCCACAAAGAAAGGCGCCGCATAATCAATGAAAACGTTGATGCTTGGAATCGTGAAAAGCAAAAGCGTGCCAACCCCGCCGACAAAGGCGAGGCTTGCCACGAGTTCCAAAATTGCCCTCTTGGTGAACCCAAGATAGAAATCATGGGCACCGGTGCCATCCTAAGAAAAGGCAAAAGAATCCAGCGACGTGGCGGGATTTTGATTTGTAAAGCTTATAAGCCCCGCTCACGGGGTCCACGAAGCCAGTCATATCCTTGGTTTTGTAGCTGTCGTCAATCGGATTGGGACAGCCGCAATAAGGGCAGATATCGGCATCGAATTTTGAGATTTCACGATGACAATTTTTGCAGGTTGGCATAAGGAACGCTTTTTAGTTTATACCTTTTTGTTTTTTTGAGAAGATAAGAAGCCCATCTTAATAGTTTTTCCGTGATGTGATTTCAAGATAATTCTGATAAAGTTTGAGGCATTCGTCCCGTTCCATTTCCTTAATTAAGCCACTGCTGTCCATATCTTTTAGCTTTTCATAGAAGGCGCCATCACGGAAGCCAATCTTCGCGGCGTCCGCGATGGCGCATCCATAATAAACTTTTCCGATGTTGGCCCAAAGAATAGCCCCGAGGCACATCGGGCACGGATAGCCCGTCGTGTAAAGGACGGAACCCTTGAGGTCGTAGCTTTTGATCTTTTGGCAAGCCTCATGGATGGCCATGATCTCGCCATGGCAGGTCGGATCGTTGTTTTTTAGGACTTGGTTGTGGCCTTTGCCGATGACTTTCCCCTCGCGGACGATGACAGTACCAAAGGGGCCTCCGTCTCCATCTTTTATGCCTTTTTTGGCTTCGGCGATTGCCATCTTCATGTATTTATCCATGTGAACCTCTTTTTATCTTACCATAGGCAAGCAAACAGCAAGCCCTCGGAAAAGAAAATCGGCTTATCGGCCGATTTCCTAGCGTTTGAAAGGATTGTGCCACCACTTGCCGCCCTTGGAATCCTCTTCCTTTTGGAATTGGGCGAGCAGCTCTTTTTCGGTGGCCGTGAGTTCGGTTGGGGTCAAAACATGCACATGCACATATTGATCGCCCGCCCGGCCTGTTCGCAAATCTTTGATTCCCCGGCCTCGCAGCTTCAGAACCTGCTCTGGCTGGGTTCCGCTTGGAATCTCGACGGAGACCGATCCATAAACCGTATCCGCATCGACCGCGACTCCTAAGGCACATTGGACGAAACTGAGATCCAAATCGGAATGAATGTCGTTCCCATCGCGCCGGAAGCGCTTATCGGGGTTGATTTGGACTTCGACGTAAAGGTCGCCGTTTTCACCGGGGCGCGCTTAACAGACGTCGGGAAAATGGAGTTGAAATAAGACTTCGCGGCTTCGGCTTCCTCGGATTCCCGGATATTCGTTGGGACCCGGGACTTGTCGAAACGCATCGGGATGTATTTTCCCTCTACCCGTTTCAGGGGGACTCCCGTCATTTGTTTGTGCGCGGTGGCGAGAGCGTCCCAGGAAAGCGGGAAAAACTCGTCAATCAGTCTGTCAATTATTTGACGTTCTTCCGGCTTCAGGTTGTCGATGATCGTCTGAATGTCCCGGTCCTTCAGGTCCTCACATACTTTCCATTGCTATGAAGCCATGCTTGAGAGCTGCCAGGTTGTCCGGGTGCTGCGCGTGCGCGTAGATTCCAAAGCTGCTGCCACTTCGTGAGCGGATGAAATCCTCTTGATCAATTCAGCCTTCGTCATCCACTTTGGCAACTTCCCTTTGACCGAGGCAAAAATCTCACGGTACTTGTCACGCATAGACCGCAACAACAACGCTTCATCGTTTGTTGCGGTCACCATGATTTCGTTGATTTCCGTCTGCCAGGCGCCTTGCTCGTGCCAGCCGTCGAGGTATCGAAAGATCG
>CAVRMZ010000060.1:0-13244 GCA_963722445.1 uncultured Bacilli bacterium
CACCACGTATTGCTTACCGGCGACTACCTCGAATACCCGAACCTGTGCTTCGTCGACACGCTCGACAACGTCGGCCTGCACACCGCGGCGCACGGCACCACGGCGGACCTGTTCGGCAGCGTGAGCGAGCAGAACCTCGCGCGCATCAAGCGCCAGAACAGCCGCAAGATCAGCGTCATCATCGGCAACCCGCCGTACAACGCCAACCAGGCGAACGAGAACGACAACAACAAGAACCGCGAATACCCGGAGATCGACGAGCGCATCAAGAACACCTACATCGCCGAGAGCACGGCGCAGAAGACCAAGCTCTACGACATGTACGCACGGTTCTTTCGCTGGGCGAGCGACCGGCTCGACGCGAACGGCATCCTCGCCTTCATCAGCAACCGCAGCTTCATCGAAAGCCGCACCTTCGACGGCTTTCGCAAGGTGGTGGCCGAGGAGTTCAACGACATTTACGTCGTCGACCTGGGCGGCGACGTGCGCGCCAGTCGCGAAGCGTCGGGGACCAAGGCACAACGTGTTCGGCATCCAGACCGGCGTCGGCGATCAGCTTCATGGTCAAGCGCGCGCGCAAGGGCAAGCACGTCGAGGGCTGCCGCATCTACTACGCACGGCGGCCGGGATTGGAGACGGCGGAGGAGAAGCTCGAGTTTCTGAGCAACGCGATCCGTTCGGAGCTGCGATTCGATGAGCTTCGACCGGACGCGAAACAGCAACTGGGTCAACTTGACGAGAACGATTTCGAGTCGATTCCTGCCGATTGCCGACAAGAGCAAGCGAAAGCTGACCAAGAGTCGCGGACAGGAGAGAGGCGATCTTCAAGCTGTTTTCGCTTGGCATTTCGACCAATCGGGACGAGTGGGTTTATGACGACTTGGCACGTAGAGACGCTTGAGAACAAGGTTCGTACATCTGGTCGAGCTTAAAGCGCGACTTCAGTACGCTCAGACGACGCGAGATAGTGGCCTGACACGACATTAAGTGGTCAAGCGACTCGAAAGCGACGCATTCGCAGCACCGCAGCGAACTATTTCGAGCGAAGTCATATCTAGACGGACCAGTTATCGACCTTCTGTCAATCGATTGCTGTATCAATCTCCGACTCTTCATCGGATCGAAGCTGGGACTCGCCGATGAGCTATTTCCGACGGGCGGGCAAAGCAATCGAGGCATCTGCTTCAGCGACGTCGGGTCACAGCACCGATTCTTGCGTGCTGGCGATCGATGGCCTGGCTGACCTGCATTTCGGTGCAGCGGTTGACGCGTATCAGCAGGTCACTCGCTTCCGCTTCGACGGACGGCGAGCGCATCGACAACATCACCGACTGGGCACTCGACCAGTTCAGGAAGCACTACCAACCCGGCCGGCCAAGACCGAAGCGCCCGATCACCAAGGAAGCGCATCTTCCACTACGTCTACGGCGTGCTGCACGACCCGGTCTATCGCGAGAAATACGCGCTGAACCTGAAGCGCGAGTTCCCGCGCATTCCGTTCTACGCCGACTTCTGGCAGTGGGCCGACTGGGGCAAGACGCTGATGGAGCTGCACATCGGCTACGAGACGGTCGAGCCGTTCGCGCTCGAACGCATCGAAGCGGGCCCCTCACCCCAGCCCTCGTCCCCGCAAGCGGGGCGAGGGAGCCTCGGAGCGCGCCGACGCGCCGAAGGCGATGCTCAAGGCCGACAAGGACGCCGGCCGCATCGTGCTCGACACGCAGACCACGCTTACCGGCGTGCCGCCCGAGGCCTGGGACTACAAGCTCGGCAACCGCTCGGCGCTGGAATGGATTCTCGACCAGTACAAGGAAAAGAAGCCGAAGGACCCGACCATCCGCGAGAAGTTCGACACCTACCGCTTCGCCGACTACAAGGAGAAGGTGATCGACCTGCTCATGCGCGTGACGCGCGTGTCCGTGGAGACGCAGGCGATCGTCGAGGCGATGAAAGCGGCGGCGCGGTGACGGCTGGCGAAGCAGGTAATAAAGAGGGCGCAATGCACGCAACCGCCCACGAATCTCGCGCTCGGCTGTTTTCAGATTATAGGCCGCTCGCTGTCCGCGATGCTGAACACGTCACAATGCGTAGCTAAATTCGGGAGAGCGGAGTTATGCGCAAGAGCGTACCTAAGAGTAAAGGTTCCAAGACAGCGAACGTACCTCAGCTGGTTCGCGAGGGCATAGAAGAGCTATTTCGCTTTGTCAGGCTCCCGTTCGAGACCGCAACGCAGAGTTAAGTGCAGCAGCAATTCCTTTGCCGACGATCGTCGATAGATATTGGATTAGTCCGCTGTCCTATCGTAGCTTTGCCACCGTCGCAACCCTTTTGATGATGAATTCCAAAAAAAGGCATTCGCTCGCGAGCTCTGGACTCGGCATTTTGTCAGTGAATGCGTGCGCTATGCGGTATCCATTCTCGCCGAGCCGTCAGAAAGATAAAGGAAAAAGACAATGTGCCATATTCCCCGATTTCCATGGCCAAAAGCCAGTGCTGAAGAGAAACGTTATTGTTGAAGACCGTGGTCAAATCGAGAGAGGAGGAATTTTTGATCTCGGCCGTGAGTTCGTCGATGATGGCTTTGAAGGAAGCATCGGTCCCATAGGCAATGCCATAGTAAACGAAAGCCGTCGCCAAAAGCCCGGCGATCCCTAACAAAAACGCAAAAAGGAAATTCCGAATGATCCGATAAGAACCGAAGAAGGTAGGCTGAAAATACGTCGCGTAATAGCGGTAGAACTGGCCGCCCGTGATCTCCGCGCCGTGATGAAGATAGGAATCCGACATCGCGAAAGCGAAGAAAAAAGGGATGACGATGAAGGGAACCGTCAAATAAAACGACGCAGGCAAAACGACAGCCACCGCGAAGACCGCGATGCAGATCATCGCAAAATTAAAAAGCGTCGGAAGGGTCTTTCCGATTTGGGCTTTGTATAACCGCCACGCCGTTTTGTAAATCGGCGTTTCAACCGTCTCGCTCATGACTTTTTGCCTTCTTCCTTCACACTCAGATCATGCAGATCATGGACCGTTTGCCATAATTCGTTTTTGACGAAGGGCTGAATGTCTTTTTTCTCGTAGCCTTCCACCACTTTCCCGAGTTTGGACACCGGGACGAGAAGCACCTCCCCATCCTGGTTCTCGTAGGCGTTCACGAAGCAATCGTCGTTGATGAGGACGATGCCGACGAGAAAGGCCGACGAAATACCGCTTTGGAGGCTGAGGCGATCCATGGCGAGTTTATTATAGAGAAGCGGATTGGGGATGTCGCATTTGGTGCCTCCCTTTTTGTAATAAACCCAGCGATTGTCGCCTGGCTTGGCATTGATAGCGCCTTCATAGTATTCATCGGTGATGACATAGATGAATTTATCGCCCCCGAGCACGTGGTCGATCTTGAGGTAATCCTCGCCCCCGATTTTGAGATTGAGATCATTGAGGAGATAATAATCCCCGTTGCGAGCCACTTTCATGACACCATTGAAAAAGACATGGCTCAGATTATGGCGCCCTAAAAACCGCTTGAGGGGTCGATAAAGAAACCATAAAAGAAAGGCAGCCCCCGCGAGAGCGGCCCCCACGATGAAGATGGTGAGTCTCACTTGGAATGGCATGAATTGTATTTTTCAGCGACCACTAAGGCGGTCATGACCATGTTGGAAAGGCCTTGCTCCCGCTCTTCGGAAGTCAGGCGCTCTTGGGTCAAAAAGGAATCGGAAACGGTGCAGATGGCCAAGGCTTTCTTATTTAGCTCCGCCGCGACTTCATAGAGCGCATAGGTCTCCATCTCGACGCCTAAGACCCCAAGATTGGCCCATTTTTTCCAGGCATCGGGCCGATAGCTATAGAAGACATCATCGGAGACGATGTTCCCGACGTGATAGGGGAAGCCTCCCGCTTTGGCGGCTTCGACTCCCGTCGTCAGGAGCTCGTAATCGGCAATGGCGGAAAAGGTGCCGCCATAAAGGCTATGCTGACCCATCCAGTTGCTGCTGGTGCAAGCGCCTTGGGCGAAGATGAGATCTTTGAGCTTGATGGCTTTTTGATAGCAGCCGCAAGTGCCGATCCGAAGGATGGCTTCGACCCCAAAAGAAGTGAAAAGCTCATGGGAATAGAGGCCCATCGAAGGCATGCCCATGCCGCTTGCCATGACGCTGACGCGGCTGCCATCCGGCGCTTTCCCCGTGAAGGCCAAAGCCCCGCGGACCGAATTGACCAGTTTCGCGTCTTTGAGAAAAGTCTGAGCGATCCATTCGGCCCGCTTCGGGTCTCCCGGCATCAAAACGATCTTCGCGAAATCGCCTTTTTGAGCTTCAATGTGTGGCGTCGGCATGACTTGTTCCTCCTATTTCCTCGTCGTCCGTATCGACGACGATCGTGTCTGTCATCGTATCGACAAATGAGCGATGGGTGTCGCCTAAAGCGACCGTGCAAGCTTCGACGAAATAGTATAGTCCCAAAGTGAGAATCACCAAAAAGAATGTCGCCAAAGCCCTTTGCAAAAGAGCTTTCAGGGTGACTTGGCCCCCGTTTTCCATATCGATCCGCATCTTATAAAACCGCAGGCCCAACGTCTCGCCTTTATAGAAATAAGGAACCGCGATCCGATAGAGAATGTCGAACGTGGCCACGAGGGCCCCCGTCAAAAACATCACGACATAAACCGCGATGGTCCTAGAAGGCGAAGGACGGGTGATGGCGGCGATGAACACGAGAAGGCTTGGCACCACGATGATGACGCTCCCCAAAATGAGAATCGAGAAATCGAAGAGCCCGGCCATGAAACGATGGGAGGGGCGCGAAAGAACGCGATTGACCTCACCGTCCTCTTGACGCGCTTCCCCGCTGTTTTTCTCCATCATTTAAGGATACCACGCCACAAAGCGACCAAAAGATGGTTTCGCAATGCCAAGCAATGGCTTTATAATGCCTAGCGGTATGGATGAACACGCTCTTTTCTCTTTTCGCCTTGCCCTCCTCATCGGAGTGGCTTTGATCGCCTTCTTCCTCACGGGCCTCGTCGTCGTGAAGAAAGGCCATGTCGTGGTCGTTTCGTCCTTTCATCGCTACCAACGGACACTGAGCGAAGGCGTTTATTATTTTTGGCCGCTCTTTTTTCAAACTTCCCGCCCGCTTCCCACCAAAGAGTGCCATGTCAAAATAAAAATCAAAGAAGGCAAAACCCTTAACGTCACCTGCTTATTAAAAGATCCCCGAGCTTATTACGAAGGCCACAAGACCTTGAAGAAGGCGATTAGACGAGGCTACCTCAAATCCCATGATCAGAAACTCCTGAAGCCGAACCTCGAAACCGAACTCAAGGCCAGCGGATTTGCCTTGCTTGAGACCACCATCACTGCACGGTAACGGATTTGGCGAGGTTGCGAGGCTTATCGATCGGCAAGCCCTTTTCGAAAGCCACGTAATACGAAAGGTATTGCCCAAACAGGACTTTCATGATGGCCGCAAGATAAGGCTTCGAATCCGGAACGATGAAATCGTCGCCCTCGGCCCGGAGAGCCACGCTCGAAACGATGTAAACGCTGGCGCCGCGGGACTGGAGTTCGACCAGGTTGTTGCGCAAGGCCATCGAAGAGGTGGCATCGGAGACAAAGCCAAAAACCGGCGTTTCTTTTTCAATCAAGGCGATGGGGCCGTGCTTTAATTCCCCGCCGGCATAGGATTCCGCGTGGACATAAGCAATTTCCTTGAGTTTGAGAGCGCATTCGAGGGAAGCGTCGTAATCAAAGCCCCTTCCGACGAAGAAAGCGTCGCGCGCAGGCACGATTTTCTTGGCGATTGCGTGAATTTCCTCTTTTCGGGCAATCACTTTCTTCATGCCGTCTTGGAGGACCTGAAGATGCCTTACGACATTGTCGGTTTTATTGATGGCCCCGGTTAAGAGGGCGAGAATCGCCACCTGGGCGTCATAGCTCTTGGTGGAGGCCACCGCGACCTCGAGTCCCGCGAATAAGAAGAGGGAGAAGGTGGCTTTGCGATCAATCGTGGAACCCCGCGAATTCGTGATGGCGATATTCGTCAATCCATTCTCGTTGATGTACTTCTGGCAGCTGATGAGGTCGGCCGTCTCCCCGCTTTGGGAAAGCAAAACGAAAACGGGTTTCTTGGAATTGACGACTGGGTAATAGGCCCATTCGGACGCAATATAGGATTCGCTCCGTTTCCCAAGGTAATGCATGTAATCGACGCCGAGCAAAGAAGCGTAATGGCTCGTCCCGCAAGCCAAGAAGACGACATCATCGGAATCGGAAAGGGCCTTGATGATTCGTTTGTCAAAGAGAAACTTCGTGCCATCGAAATAGTTATCGACGAGACGATGGATGACCGAAGGCCCTTCTTCGATCTCCTTGAGCATGAAATGAGGATAGCCCCCTAAATCGTAACGGCATTCCTCAACGTTTCTCGTAACGTAAACCGGCTTGATTTCATTGCCTTTTTTATAGAGTTTGGCCCCACCAGGAGTGAGACAGCCATAGACGTCATCATCTAAATCGATAAAACGCGAGGCCACTTCCACCATCGGCACGGCGTCCGAGGCCAAAAAGGAGGCGTCCCCGGCCTTGCCTAAGCCTAAAAGAAGGGGCGAGGATCGCTTCATGAAATAAAGCTTGGGGGATCCTTGAACGAGGATCGCACAGGCAAAAGAGCCTTCCAAAACCTCGATGGTTTTGGCCATGGCGGCGAGAGGATCTTTATTGAGATTATTGTAGTTAAACTCCAATAAATCAGCGATGACCTCGGTATCGGTTTCGCTCAAAAAAGCGTAACCTTTGGCTTTCAGCATATTTTTGAGGGCCCGGAAATTCTCAATCACGCCGTTATGGACGAGATAAAACGTCTTGTGCATCGAAAACTGCGGATGGGCATTGATGGAACTTGGAGCGCCGTGGGTGGCCCATCGCGTGTGGGCGATGCCGCTCGAAGCCAATGAGAAAACCGGCGTGATCTCATCAAGGCGTTGAACGCTGCCCACCGTCTTGTAAAGATTGATTTTTCCGTCTTTGACATAAGCGAGGCCCGCCGAATCATAGCCGCGATAATCGAGTTTCTTAAGCCCGGAAATCAAATAGGAGCGGAAATCGACTTTTCCGACCCCTCCGACGATTCCACACATGACTGCTAAGCCTCCTTTTTCGCGAATTCAACGATATCGGAAACGACTTGATGGGCCGTTGCTTCGTCCCCCGCTTCCGCCATGACGCGGAGCAAAGGCTCGGTTCCGCTCATTCTCACGACGAGGCGCCCATCGCCGGCAAGCAAGCTTTCTTCTTTGACGACAAGGGCTTTCAGATGCGTGCCTGAGGCGACCTTCTCTAATTTATCGCGATTATGGAAAGGGACGTTTTCGAGGACTTGAGGATAAACGACGAAATCCTTAAGAGACTGATACGTCGCTTTATCCTTGACGAACAAATTCAGGAATTTGAGGGAAGAGAGAAGCCCATCCCCCGTGTTGAGATCATCCAAGAAAATCACGTGGCCGGATTGCTCTCCCCCGAGGGACAGGCCTTCTTTCTTAAGCTCCATCTGGACGTTTTTGTCGCCGACCGCCACGGTGACGTAATCGATGCCATGAGCCTTTAAGGCCTTAAGCAAGCCGAGGTTGCTCATGACCGTGAGAACGACTTTGCCCTGATGCAGGGATTTCTTTTTCGCCAAAACAAGCGCGTTTAAGAAAATCATCGCATCGCCATCGATGATTCGCCCATCGGGACCCAAAGCCATGAAGCGATCGCTGTCGCCGTCAAAGGCGAAGCCAAGATCGAAATGGCCTTCCTTGAAACGCGCTTGCAACGAGCCCAAATGCGTTGAGCCGCAGTCTTTGTTGATATTCAAACCATCGGGTTCGTCGTGGATGAAAACGCAGTCGAGGCCCAATTTCCGATAGAGCTCGGGGGCGACAAAACTGGCCGAGCCATTCGCACAATCGACTAAGACACGGAGTTTTTTATAGCTGGCCTCTTTTTTGCTGGCCAACCAAGCAATATATTCCTCTTTGAGGAAGTCGCCATTATGAAAGCGGCCGATGTCTTCTTGGGAAAAGAGGGGAAGGTCGTCTTCGGGGCGGTCCATGTATTTTTCGATGTCTTCTTCGATCGCGTCTTCGAGTTTCTCCCCTTCGTTATTGAAGATCTTGATGCCATTATCGGCAAAAGGATTATGAGAGGCGCTGATCATGACGCCGAAATCGAATTTCTCGCGGGTGACAAGATAGGAAATCGAAGGCGTCGTCGAAATGCCTTCGTCATAAACCTCAGCCCCGCTGGCGAGCAAGCCGCACACTAAGGCCGACAAAAGCATTTCGCCAGAAGCCCTCGTATCGCGGCAAACCAGGATTCGGTTTTTCTTTTTCAGAGGATACTGGCCCAAACAACGGCCGATCCGATAAGCCATCAAGGCCGTTAGATCCTTATTGGCCAGCCCCCTCACGCCATCCGTGCCAAAGTATTTGAGCATTGTGTTCCTTTCTCGAACCCCCTTAGGAAACCCTAGGCCCCTTCAGGTGGCGTCTTCGTCGGATTATCTTCATCAACGGCTTCGTAAGCCATGTCGTCTTCAAAGACCCGTAAGAAAGTATCCGGAGTCACCGACGTGAGCTCGCCTTGGAAGGCAATGGAGATGCGTCCCGTCTCTTCGCTCACGACAACGGTGACGGAATCGCTGTTTTCGCTGATGCCGATGGCGGCTTGGTGGCGCGACCCGAATTTTCCCGTTAAGGGGCGGGCGGTCGAAGCGAAGAAAACGGCAGCCCGGGCGATCTTGTCATCTTTGATGATGACCGCGCCATCGTGAAGACGGGTCCCTTCAAAGAAAATCGTCTCCAAAAGCTCTGCGCTCACCGGGGCGTTCACGTCGACGCCGCGTTGCTTGATGATCGTCCCGACTTTGGTGTCGTCCAAGAGGTTGTCTTTTTTCATGAAGGTGATGATGGCGCCTCTTTTTAAGCGCGACATATCCACCACAGCGGTCAAAACTTTCTCGTAGACTTCCTCGCGATCGAAAATGGCTTCCGGCTCCGCGGATTTGTTGCGTTTCTTAAATAAATCGAAAGGTATTTTCCCTTCGAAGGCATTGGCGACGAAAGCTCGGTATTCAGAAACGTTGGCGAATAGCGAAGCGGTGACGCCGATGATAAAGAAAGCGAACACCACCATAAAGAGGAATAACATTCCCGGAAAAATCGCGCAAACGACGAGAAGCGCCTCGCAAATGAGGACATAAATGAAAATAAACCAACGATGAACCACATTGAATACGAAGAAATCGCCGACGACCATGATGAAGAGGGCAATCACGAAAGCCGAAATGCCAAAGTTCGAAGAAAAATCGATCATGGTTTACTCCTCCTTTCCATCAAAATCGTTCCAGCGATGAGCGAAACGGCTAGCCGCGCTGGCAGCGATGGCACCCACGATATCGTCAAGGAAGGTATTGCACCGCTTCCCATCATGGCCCGTTTTATTGAGATAATCGATAATGCCATATTTCTTTTTATCGATGAAGCCGAAATTCGTCAGGGCGATGGAACCATAGGTATTGCAGATCCCATAGGCCAAGACCTCATCGACGCCATAGAGGGGATCATCGCTCATAAGAAGCTTGGACAGTTCCGGATCGTTCATCTTTCCCTCTTCGGCTATCTTATCAAGCTCGATGGCGGTCATGATCGCATATTGGGTCTCACGCTTGGAAATCACTTTCTTCACCGAATCGAGAAGTTCTTCTTTTTTGAGGTCACCATGATAATCGGACTGGAGATAACGCGAGCAGTCTGCGATATCGTCCAGCGTGACCCCGCGTTCCTTCAACAATTCAATGCAATGCTCACTTAAATCTTCCATAATTCCTTTTTGATTTATATATGATAGCAAACCCGCGCGCGTTATAAAAGAATTTGGGAAAAAGCAAAAATTTTTTAGATAAACGAAGGCAGGTCTATCGCCAATAATGGGTTTCGAATCCTTGATGAAACACAATACAAGGCAAAAAGCCATATCGAGAAAAACCTCTTTCGATTTCTCCGACGCGCCTTAAGACAAGAAACTTCTAAAAAGGAACAAAAAAGCCAAACCCTTCGGTTCGGCAATAAGGCCTTTGGAGCACCTGGCGGGAATCGAACCCGTGTGACCAGCTTGGGAAGCTGGTGTTCTGCCGTTGAACTACAGATGCAAGCAAATCGGCTTATTTATTATACGAGTGACATCCTTTTTGTCTAGAGTCGCAAAAATATAGCCTTCGTTTCAAAAAATGAAGATGACATAAAAGAATCCCCAGACTTTGGCAGCCCAAATGAATTTGCTCTTTTTTTGGCCCAAAGAGGATTCATCAATCTCAAAGACGACCGCGTTCGCCTGATCAGCCCTGTTCACGGCGACTTTTCTGCTATAGGAAAATGGGGTTGGATTGACTTTGCAACAGTTCCAGAAATAGCGAAAAAAACGTCTCGAAACAAACAAAAAAGCCTAGTTAAAATCTAGGCCTTCTGCTTATGTGGTGGGTACTAAGTGTCTTTTTTCGTCTTTCGCGCCAACGAAGGCGAACGGCAAAATCCCCGTGCAAAGCCACTTTTGAATAAAAGCATGCATAGATAAACACGGTTATCTTCGCGGGCGGAAGGAAAAAACGATGCTTTTGATACGCAAAACGCGATTATGGGTTTCCCGCGCTTTGACCGAAATTTATGCGTCAGGGAATCGCTTTATGACAGCGAGAGATTCCCGAGGGTCAGGACAGGTTCCGCTTGAACACCGCCGCGACGTCCGTCCGATACACGGCCCGGCCGGCGAAAAGGGAGGCGGCGACCGGGAGCGCATACGCGGCGGCCGCGACGATCAGGAAGGACCACGGGGAGTTCGGGACCGGGTCGAACGAGAGGAACATGGTCGACTGGACGATCCCGCCGACCCAGCGTGTGACGAAAAAGCCTGCAATAAGGGACAGAATTAGGGCCCCGGTTACGATGATGACGTCCATGAAGAGGAACACCGAGGCGATGTCGAGGCTCCCCTTCCCGAGCGACTTCAGGATCGCGATGTCCTTCTCGCCCCGCCTCATCGCGTCGAGCGAGTAAAGCGAAAGCAGCGTGAGCGAGAGGGCGCCCAGAATCCCGCCGACGATCAGGAAAGCCGTCCTCAGGCCGGCCATGTCCGCCGCTATCTCGTCCGCGGATTTGAGGGGGTCGGCGACCGGCGCGGAAGCGACGATGATGTCCTTGGGCCTCCCGGCGTCGACGTAGGCCAAAAGGGCGTCCGTCCCGAAGATGATGGTAGCCTCGTACTTCGCCTCGCCCTTGAGCTCCTCGAAGAAAGCCTCGGAGGCGAAGAAGCCGTCGGCATTATACTGGAACACGCCGCAGACCTTGAGCGAGGCGAAATGCTTCGACATGCCGTAATAGTCGTGGGTGGAGGCATAGACCGGGATTTCCTTCCCGACCGCCGCGGACTCATCCCCGTCCCCGACGTCCTTGCCAAGATTCTCACTGAGAATGACCTCGTCGGCGGAGGAGGGGTATCTCCCGTAGAGAAGGGCAGGGTTGCCGTAGGCCTTCGTGTAAAGCTGGCAACCCGTGGTTCGGCCGGAGGACTCCCCCAAAGCGAGGTTCCACATCGTGAGGCCTTCCTTCTCGAGGAGCGTAATGTAGGTGTTCGGGTTGATCGCGACGAAAAGATAGCTCGTCGAGAGAAGTTCGGAATAGCTCTGGTCTCCGGAGGGGCTGTCCGGGAAGCGGGACCTCGCCGCCCCGTAGCCCGTCGCGGCCTCCTGGCCGACCGTGATGCCAAGGCCTTTGAATTCCGTGTAATAGCTTCCGAGGTCCGCCCCGGCGCCGATCCCCAGCGCCTGGCAGAGGTAGTCGCTGACGACGGCTTGGCCATCAGAGGGGGCATAGGAGACACTCCCGATGTTTATCGAATCCGCGAGGAAAAGGCTGGCGTTCCCGGGGTTGTTCAGATTCCTGTCCGAGAACGAAAGGCCCTGAGTGACTTCGTAAGTCGGAGGTATTCCGAGGGAGGCTAGGCGGGCTGAGTAGGCCCTCCCAGAGTAGACGTTGGTCGTTCCGAAATCGTTATAGGACGTCAGGAAGAAAAGGGGGGCGGAGGTTGCCGCGGCCTCCCGGGCTGACGCATTGGCGTCGTAGAACGCGAAGTTGAGGCTCAAAAGAAGCAGCGTCCCGGACAGGAGGAGCGAGAGCGAGGAGAAAACGAGCTTGGCCCTTCCGCCGAACATCTTCTTCCCGGCGTAGCGCCAGCGGATGGCCCACGGGATCCGCGGGTCCTGAGGCTTTGCGGCGAGCAGCGGATCGTCGCGGTCGCCGGCGCCCGTCCCGACACGCTCGGGGTGCCGTACACGCGCTGGAGCCTGCGCGAAGCTGTCCCGCTACCTGGCCGGGCAGGGGATCGAGGTCTCGCCCGCGCAGCTGGGCCGGATCCTTGCCCGCAACGGGATCTCGCTGCAGCGGACGCGCAGCTGGAAGCAGAGCCCCGACCCCGACTACGAGGCGAAGGCGGCGCGGGTGCTCGCCCTCTACCGCGAGCAGCCGAAAAACGGTGTCGTGATCAGCTTCGACGAGAAGGGGCCGGAGAGCCTCTGCCCCAGGCACGGGCGCGGCTGGGCCCGGCGCGGCCGGCCCGAGCGGCACCGCGCGACCTACAACCGCCGGCAGGGGATCCGCTACCTGGTCGGCGCGCTCGACGTGCACGCCGACTACCTGCGGATCAGGCCCAGGCCGCGGCGCAACGGCACCTCGACGCTCACCTTCATGACGCCAGATCCGGCTCGCCTACCCCAGGCAGATCCGCATCTACTGGATCCAGGACGGCCTCTCCAGCCACTGGACACCCGACGATCCGCACCTACGCCGACGCCAACAACATCGAGCTCGTCCCGACCCCGACCTACGCCAGCTACCTCAACCGGATCGAGGCCACCTTCGGCGCGATCGACGAGTTCGTCTGCAAGAACGCCGACTACCTCGACTGGGACGCCTTCGGCCACGCGCTCGCCGACCACGTCCGCCACCGCAACAGCCCCGCCGAACGCGAACGGCGCAAGACTCGAAGCCGCCAAACGACGCCAACGCCGAGCCGCCAAGACCACCACCGAGCTCAAGCTCGCCGCCTGAACCATGAACGCGTTTCCGGTGCAACGTTACGAGAGGCCGCACTAGACGTCGACGCGCCGTCCGCGCCTTCGCGCTCCGGATCGCCGATGTCCAGCGCCGGATC
>CAVRMZ010000061.1:0-20287 GCA_963722445.1 uncultured Bacilli bacterium
CTCTGTGTAGGTGACGGACCACAAACACGCCGTGGGGCACTGCGAGCGGTGCAGCACGGTGGTCGAGCCGCTCGTGTCCACGCAGTGGTTCGTGCAGATCGGCCGGCTGGCGCCGAAGCGATCCGCGCGGTCGAGGAAGGCCGCGTGGTGTTCCTGCCGGAGAACTGGACCAAGACATACTTCGAGTGGATGACAACATCCACGACTGGTGCATCTCGCGCCAGCTGTGGTGGGGGCATCGCATCCCGGCCTGGTACTGCGAGACGTGCGGCCGAGATGATCGTCTCGGAGGAGGACCCGACCGCGTGCCGCGTGCGGCGGCGTCGCTGCGCAGGACACCGACGTGCTCGACACGTGGTTCAGCTCGCGGCCTGTGGCCGTTCAGCACGATGGGCTGGCCGGACCAGACGACCGACCTGCGCACGCTACTACCCGACGACCTGCTGCTGACCGCGTTCGACATCATCTTCTTCTGGGTGGCGCGGATGATCATGCTCGGCCTGAAGTTCACGGGCGACGTGCCCGTTCCACGACGGTGTACATCACCGGCCTGGTGCGCGACGAGCGCGGCCAGAAGATGAGCAAGTCGAAGGGGCAACGTGGTCGATCCGCTGTAGGTGATGGACGAGATTGGCGCCGACGCGCTGCGGTTCACGCTGACCGCGATGGCGTCGCCCGGGATGGACATCCCGCTGTCGGAAGGCCGGATGACCGGCTACCGGCAGTTCATCAACAAGATCTGGAACGCGTCGCGGTTCGTGCTGATGAACACTCGGCGACCTCGCCGGCGCGGCCGCGGTGCCCGACCGGTGCGTCGCTCGGTCTCGTGCATCGCTGGATCCTCGATCGGCGTGAGCCGCCGTGACCGGCGGAGGTGAAGCGAGGCGCTGACGACGTACCGGTTCGACGTGGCCGCCGACCGGCTCTACCACTTCTTCTGGCACGAGTACGCCGACTGGTACATCGAGTTCGTGAAGCCGCACCTGCAGACGGACGGCGCCCGAGCGCGACACGGCGCGTCGCGGTGCTCGTCGAGGTGCACGACCGGCTGCTGCGGCTGCTGCACCCGATCATCCCGTTCGTCACCGAGGAGCTCTGGCAGCACCTGCCGCGGCGCGCTGAGGACGGGCAGACGATCACGCTCGCCGCATTCCCGGCGGTGCGCTCCGACTGGGTAGATGCGGGCGTCGCGGCGGAAATCGGCCTGCTGCAGGACGTGGTGACCACCATCCGCACCGCGAGGGCCGAGCGGACCGTCAGGCCATCCGAGCGGATCAACGCGACGATCGAAGGCGGGAACCCGGAGCAGGTGCGGATCCTCACCGAGCAGAGGGGCTACGTGCTGGCGCTGGCCGGCCTGACGGCACTCGAGTTCGGCGGCGCGTCGGCCGGATCGGACGAGGCGCTCGAGACCGTCACGCGGGTGTGCGACGACCTGCGGGTGCACATCCGGATGCCGAAGGCGGATCGGGGAGCCGAGATCGAGAAGCTGCGCAAGAAACTGGCAGACTCCGAGCGGGAGATCACCGGCATCGACGCCAAGCTGGCCAACGAGAACTTCCTGTCGCGGGCGCCGGCCAAGCTGGTGGAAGATACCCGGGCACGCCGGGAGGCGCTCGAGGTGCAGGTCGGGAAGATCCGGCATACGCTGGTCGAGATGGGAGCGTAGACGGTGAGTCCGGCCCCGCTGTTCGCGGGCGACCTGCCGCGCGACTTCGCGGACGCGCTGGCCGCGCGCGCGGACCGGCTCCGCGGGTTCGCGGCTCCAGTCGTGTGGTACGACACGGTGTCGTCGACCAACGATCTGGCCGATCGCGCGGCGGCGGCCGGGGCCGGCCACGGGACGGTCGTGGCGGCGGTCGTTCTGAAGAAACTAATACTCCGCCCAGAGACCTGGATGGTCGAAGACCCTTCGATCTGATGGAAATCATATTGGTTCTGGTCAATGTTGGCATGGGCGCTGAAGGTTTTGAACATCTGGATCGTGACCTGAGTCCCATAAACCGGGGCCGGCACATCTTTGTACAAATAAGCCAAAGAGCCCATCTCGTCGTCGTGGCCGTGAAGAATGAAATAAGCTTTCACCCGGTCTTTGTGGGTTTTGAGATAATCAAAGTTCGGAATCACATAGTCGATGCCCGGCATAGTCTTGTCCGGATACTCAACGCCGCATCCGACGACGAAGATATCGCCATTAATCTCGACGATGGTGCAGTTTTTGCCATCCTCATCGAGACCACCCAAAGCGAAAATTTTGATCACATCACTCATTGTTTGATTCTCCAATCGCACTGATTCGCGTATTTCGAAAAACGCACATTCATATTATAAACGAACCTGCGCACGAGGCCATAAACAAATCAAAGAAAGCCCTTTTAAGCCAAATCGAGAGAAGCCACCACGCCTCCATCAGGAAATGAATTGATGGTGAGCATCTTTTCGTCGAAAAGAGCGTACGTCGGCTCATTCCCGCCTTTAGGGAAGGAGATGGAACCCGGATTAAGATAGACGTAACCTTTTTCTTTCTTAAGAACCCAAATATGGGTGTGCCCTGACATCAGGATGTCCCCTTTATGAGGTCGAAGACCCTTGATCGAGTAAGCGTCCCCGTGGTAGAGGTCGCAACGGAAGCCGTTGATTTTGAGGACCCGGTTGTCTTTGAGGGTAAAGCCCAGAAGATCGCTGTCGATGCGAGAATCGCAGTTGCCCTTGATTCCGATGGCATTCTTGGCATAGGCGTTAAGCAAGGACGAAACCGCGAGCGGATCGTAGTCGTCGGGAACCCCATTGCGGGGACCATTATACAAAAAGTCGCCTAAAAGGATGATTTTGCCGGGCTTTATCCTCCCGATAAGGGAAGACAATTCCACCATTCGGTGAAGTCGGCCATGAATATCGCTGGCAATAAGAACTCTCATGTTTTTTTCTCCATGTTTCGGGTAGCCACCACATCGATTCCCGTGCCGGCGACGTCCTTGATGACGATGTCTCCGATGCGGACCGGGGCTTTGAGATGGACCATATTGATTGACGCCATGACGTCGAAGATCTTTTTCTTCGGAATGGGCTGAGCGGTTTTGACGGGGCAAAGCGCTAATTCCGCCGAGGAGATTCGCACTGTCGAGGTGACAACCCTCATGGGGTTAGTGACCTCTTGTTTGCCATAGACCGCGCCGCGGGGGCAAAAATTCCCGGTAACGTTGAGATGCTCATCGACGGTCAGATGACAGCCGCGGGGGCAATTGATGCAAATTAGGTTGATGTCCGCCATGCTAAGCCTCCTTGTCGGCCAAAGACACAGTGATTGTTCCTTGGTTGCTATTTAGTATATCTTTAGGTAATTTTTCAATTTCCATTTCCGAAGGTATGACAACAGGTTTAAAGATTTTTTTGATGATTAAACCATTGAACTCATACTGAATGAAAACGCTTCGCGAAGGTTGGCGAACTCGGAATTTGAAGACCAGGTCGTCCCCACTATCCGCCAAATCAATTTTGCCGGGGACGACGTAACCAATCCCATTTCCCGGAATCACGCTTATGGTTTCTTTGTGGGTTGGCAATTGCCCCTTAAGATAAAGGGCAGCAGCTCTTCCAGCCTCGCGGGCTTCCTCCACCACATTATCCACCAAATCGTGGACATGGAGAACATTGCCGCAACTGAAGATTCCTTCCATCGAAGTCTCATAGTGTTCGTTGACTAATGCTCCGCGGCTTCTCGAAGTGGGAATCCCAAGCTTATCGAGAAGGTCGTTATTGGGGACAAGGCCCACCGAAAGAATGAGGGTATCGGCCTCGAATTCCCGCTCCGTTTCCGGAATGGGGTTTTTCTTCTCGTCCACCATTGCGATGATAACTTTCTCAAGACGCGATTTTCCAATGACTTTCGTCACCGTATGGCTGAGGAACAGCGGGATGTCGTAATCATAAAGGCACTGCACCATGTTGCGGTTTAAACCATTGCTCCACGGGCAGATTTCAGCCACGCCCAAGACTTTGGCGCCCTCCAAGGTCAGGCGTCTAGCCATGATAAGGCCAATGTCGCCAGAACCAAGGATGAAGATCCTGCGGCCCACGAGATAGCCATACTCGTTAAGAAAAAGCTGAGCTTGGCAGGCGGTCAAAATACCGGCAGGACGATCCCCCGGGATGCCGATGGCACCGGCGTTTCTTTCGTAGCAACCGGCTGCCATGACAATGGCTTTTGCCTTCACTTCCACCACGCCGTCGACCCTATTGGTGTAAGTCACGACTTTCTCTTTCGAGATCGAAGTGACGTAAGTATCCAGTTTGTAAGGAATCTTCCGCTCTACGACCTGAGTGATGAAACGCTGAGCGAATTCAGGTCCGGTCAGCTCTTCCCTGAATTCCGTTAAGCCGAAGCCGTTATGGATGCATTGATTGAGAATGCCGCCTAAAAAGGGGCCTTTCTCGAGAATCAGGATATCTTTGACGCCGCTGTCGTAAGCCCCTACGGCAGCAGCCATGCCAGCGGAGCCGCCGCCGATGACGATGAGATCTATCGTTTCCATGTCACTTGGCCTCTTTCTTGACTTCGTCTTCCACGAGGGCGCTTCCGCATTTGTCGTAAAGCACTTCCGTAGGACTTATGTGATAATAATCGGCTAAAATCCGAACCACCTTAGGTTGGCAAAAACCGCCTTGGCACTTGCCAAAGCCAGCTCTTGTCCGCTTTTTCAAGGCTTTGATGGTGAGGCAAGGAACGCTCCTCGAAAGCACATCCTCAATTTCGCCAAGAGAGACTTTTTCACAATCGCACACCATCTCGCCGTAATCCGGGCTTTTCTGGATAAGCTCATTCCGCTCCTCAAGATGAAGCGACAAAGGGCACACGTATTTTTTGACCGCCTTCTGATAAGAGGCTTTTTCTTTAAGAGGCAGAACCGCGCCAATGAGATCTTTAGCAACGTATTCACCGATGGCAGGCGAAGAAACAAGACCTGGGGATTCGATTCCGGCAACATTGATAAAATCTTTGTATTTGCGGCTTGGCTCAATGATGAAATCATGAGTCGACGGCGTAGCCCTCAAACCCGAAAAGACCCGAATCTGCTCCCCGAAGGGAATATTAGGAACAAGGGACTGCGCCTGAGCTTTTACGCTGGATAAAGTCGGCCCATCGGTTGCGACGTCTTCTTTGTCCTCCACGAATTCGCTCGAAGGCCCGACGATGTAGTTCCCCGAGGTCGTCATCGTGACAAGGACGCCCTTGCCTTTGGCGCTCGGAAGCGGGAAAAGGACATGGTTCACTAAACCAGGCGCATAGTGATTCAAAACATAGTACTCGCCTTTGCGGGGCAAGATTTTCCAGGAGACCGGTTCGATCATCCCGGCAATCTCGTCGGAATGAAGGCCGGCGGCGTTCACCACCACTTTGGCTTCGTAGACGCCTTTATTGGTCGTGACGATGTAATGGCCGCCGTCTTTAGAAACGGCCACCACGGTCTCCGCAAGATGAAGCGCCACGCCATTGTCGCAGGCGTTCTCCATCGCATGAGCGGTAAGGGTAAACGGATTGACGATGCCCCCGCTCGGGCAAAGAAGCGCGCCCTTGACCGCCGGATTGATATTGGGCTCCATCGCCTTAACTTCGGCGGCCGATAAAATCTTGGCTTCGACGCCGTTAAGATGGGCCCTTCCCAAGAGCTGAGTCAGTAAAGGAACCTGATCGTCATAGACGGCAATGGTCAAAGTGCCGACTTTCCCAAAGGAAACATCAAGCTCTTTGCAAACTTCCGGCATCATCTTGTTGCCAAGGACATTGAACTTGGCCTTATTGGAGCCAGGCTCCGGATCGTAACCGGAATGGGCGATGGCGGAGTTCGCCATGCTCGTGACATCGCCGACGTCGTTCTCTTTTTCGAGAACCAGAACTTGAAGCTCGTAACGGGAAAGGCTGCGGGCGATGAAACAGCCAACCGCGCCGGCTCCGATGATAATGACATCTTCCATACAGCGAAAATTATACCCTCCTCGAACAAAAAGGTAACCTGAAAGAGAAGAAAAATAAAAACCTTAATATTTGAAAGAAAAGGCCTCGCCCAAACGGGACAAGGCCTGACTTTTCAAAAACGATTAATGGCGGCTAGGACCATGTCCGTGATCGCTGTGTCCATGGAAAGAGCCGCTGGTGTGAGGGCGATCGCCGCCGGTCGTTCCGGACGCTCGACGTAATCCGCGGGCTTCGGAAGGAACTCGCGATGGGACAACTTGATCTTCCCTTCTTCGAGCCCGACCACGACCACCTTGAGGGTATCGCCCACTTTGACGATGTTCGAAGCATCATCGACATATTTCCAATCGAGGCGGCTCACGTGGCATAAACCATCGGTGTCGCCAAAGAGATTGACAAAGGCGCCATAGCTCTCGACTCGCGTGACTTTGCCTTCGTAAATCTCGCCGACCTTGGCCTCGCGGACAATGTCGTCGATCATGGCTTTGGCTTTCTCAATCGTCGCTTTATCGACGTGATAGAGGGTGACGCGGCCGCTATCCTCGACATCGATCTTGATGTTATCGCATTTAGCGATGATGTCATTGATGACTTTGCCACCGGTTCCGATGACTTCGCGGATCTTATCCGGATCAATCTGGAAGGTGACCATCTTTGGGGCGTACTTGCTGACTTCTTTGCGCGGTTCGGCAATGGCTTTAGCCATGGCGGCGCGAATTTCGGCTCGCGCTTTGTTCGACTGCGTCAAAGCCTCGCTCAGGACTTCACGGGTGACGCCATGGATCTTGATATCCATTTGAAGAGCGGTCAGGCCCTTCTCGGTGCCAGCGCATTTGAAATCCATATCGCCGAAGTGGTCTTCTAGACCCTGAATATCGGTGAGAATGGTATACGGATGCTGACCATCTAGCGGACCTGAGGTGATGAGCCCCATGGCGATGCCACTGACCATGGCCTTTATCGGAACGCCAGCGGCCATCAAGGACATGCAGCTCGCACAGATGGAAGCCTGAGAAGAAGAACCATTGCTTTCCACCACATCCGCGACGGTGCGGATCGTGTAAGGGAAAACGTCTTCGCTCGGGATGACGTAACTGAGGGCTCTTTCGCCTAAGGCACCATGGCCTATTTCACGGCGACCTGGCGTCCCGGTCTTGCCGATCTCGCCAACGCTGTAGGGCGGGAAGTTATATTGATGCATGAAGCGCTTTTCGCTCTCGCCAGTCAGGTTGTCGATCGTTTGGGCATCGCTAAGAGGCCCTAAGGTCGTGGTCGAAATGACCTGGGTTTGGCCGCGGGTGAACATGGCGGAACCATGGGCCCTGGGAAGCAAATCGATTTGAGCGTCAAGCGGGCGGATCTCATCGACCTTGCGGCCATCGGGACGAATCTTCTCGGCAGTGATAAGACGACGGACTTCTTCCGCCACCAGCCCCTCTAAGATATCGTTGACCATCATCATGGTCTTCTGATGGAGCGGCTCGGTCTCATACTTGCGATTATCGTAGTCATCGAGGATTTCTTTCTTCAAAGCTTCGATGGCATCTTGACGAGTGAGTTTATCGAAAATGGCAGTCGCTTTCACTAAGCGATCTTTGATCCGGCTCTCAACGTCCGCTTTGATCGTAGGATCAGGGACATAGAGATCAATATGGCGCTTTTCTTTGCCAATCGCTTTGATGATATCGTCTTCGAAGGCGCAAAGTTTCTTGATAGCCTCATGGCCGAACATGATGGCATCGAGCATTTGCTCTTCGGGGACCTGATCGGCTCCGGCTTCGACCATCATGATGGCATCTTTGGTGCCAGCCACGGTGAGGTTGATATCGGATTTGGCTTTCTGCTCAAGGGTTGGATCAATGACGAGTTTCCCCTCGACGCGGCCCACCACCACAGCGGCGATCGGCCCATCGAAAGGAATATCGGAGATGCAAAGAGCCAAAGAACTCCCCAACATCGCGGTCATCTCAGGCGAATTATCGGGATCACAAGACATAACCGTGTTAATGATCTGAACTTCGTTGCGGAACCCCTCGGCGAATAACGGACGAATCGGACGATCGATAAGGCGAGCGCTTAGCGTCGCATGCTCATCCGGACGGCCTTCGCGGCGCAAGAAACTCTGCGGGATTCTGCCTGCCGCATATTGCTTTTCAATATAATCGACGGTGAGCGGGAAGAAGTCTCCTTCTTTGGGCTCGTCAGCGCAGCAGGCCGTCGAAAGGACGACCGTTTCCCCGAAGCGAATGAAGGCAGCCCCATCGGCTTGCTTTGCAATCTCCCCGGTCTCAACTTGAAGGTGACGACCTTCGAAGTCGAGCTCGAACGTTTTTTTCATGTTTTTCCTCTTTTCCTCTATTAGGAATATTGATTAACGCGGAAATATTAGCATAAATAAGCCACGAAATCCTCTTAATCATAAGAAAATCCCCCAAGGATCATTTTCCCTAGGGGATTTCGGTTCGTTACTTTTTCATTCCGAGCGTGACAAGAAGCTTTTCGTAAGCTTCGTGATCGTGCTGGGCCAAATAGTCGAGTAAGCTGTGGCGTTTGCCGACTAAGGTCATAAGAGACCTCTTGGCGGTCGCGTCTTGGCCATTCGCTTTGAGGTGGGCGGTGAGATCAGCAATCCTCTTTGTGAGGATGGCGATCTGAACGGAAGCGCTTCCGGTATCGGCGGTCTTCTTGCCAAACTTCTGAACGATGACGTTCTTCTCTTCTTTGGATAAAGCCATATTCGCATTTCTCCTTTCTTTGTCGACTTGGGCAAAGCCTTGGCTAGGTCATGGAGACGGCCATAACATGGGCATGTCGCAAGAGAGAATATAGACGGATTATGAGGAAAAAGCAATAAAAAGCCGAGGAATGTCCTGCAAACAAAAACCAAATTGCTCAGGTTCTCGCCCAATCCGGTTCCTTACTCAGCATAAATAGGCAAATGACTTTGCTCTTTGTTCAAGAAAGAAGAGGCTGTTTCCATGGGACAAGCCAATAATTGCGACTTGAGAAAGAGCCACGTTAAAGCCTGATTCTTTTTTTGCAGTTAACCTTGCCGAAATCGTAACGAAAAAACGAGACAGAACAAAAACGCGATAATCCTTGTCTTTTTTAGGCTTTTAAATCAGGAAATGGAACTGCGCAAAATCTCGATCTCCTGCGTTTATGCCCTTTGGCGATGACCATTCGATTAGGCAGCGGGAAAAGCCAAGATTTTTTTGGTTCCGTTAGTTTTTTGAAAGCGCTGTATTTACATTGCGAAGTGTCGAATTTTTGAAAAACCTCGGAAAAATGATTTTGATTTTCACTGAAATTGTAAATAATTCCTCTTTTAGGTCACTTCTTTTATCATAAGAGAGTTCGTTTTCGTCATTTGTATTGCGCATACGCGCGCGAAAGACTATGATTTTTCACGGATTTTCACGTAAAAAGGAGGTGCTTTTCATGAATATCAGAAATATCGCGATCATCGCCCACGTCGACCATGGAAAGACCACCCTCGTCAACTCACTTCTTACCTCGAGCCATACCTTCCGCGACAACGAAGCGGTTCAAGACCGCATGATGGATTCGAACCCTTTGGAGCACGAACGAGGCATCACGATTTTGGCCAAGACCACTTCCATTCGCTACAAAGACACCAAGATCAATATCGTTGATACGCCAGGGCATGCGGATTTCGGCGGCGAAGTCGAACGCATCATGCACATGGTGGATGGCTGTCTTCTTCTCGTCGATGCCTACGAGGGCACGATGCCGCAAACCCGCTTCGTTTTGAAGAACGCACTTGAGAATCACATTAAACCGATTGTCTGCATCAATAAGGTCGATCGCCCGAATGCCGATCCGAAAAAAGCTTTGGACGAAGTGCTGAATCTTTTCATCGAATTAGGCGCCCCGGATGAATTCCTTGATTTTCCAGTCGTTTATACGTCGGGCTTAAACGGAACTTCCTCTTTGAGCCCGGATCCGGCTTCGCAGCAAAAAGGCATGGATATCCTTTTTGACAAAATCATTTCCGAAATACCCGCTCCGAAGTGCGACCCTAACGGACCTTTCCAGTGGCAATGCGCGCTTCTTGACTATAACGAATTCGTTGGCAGAATCGGCGTCGGAACCGTTAAGCGCGGATCCATCAAAGTCGGCGACGAGATGACGGATGTCCGCAAAGACGGCACCACCAAGTCTTTTAAAGTCATGAAGCTCTACACTTTCTATGGCATGGTCCGAAGCGAAGTCACGGAGGTCGAGGCAGGCGACATCTGCGGTATGGCTGGTTTAGCCGATATTGGGGTTTCGGATACCGTTTGCGATCCGAAGAAGCTCGAAGCTTTGCCGCCGCTTCGGGTCGATGAGCCAACCCTTCAAATGGAATTTGGCACCAACTCTTCGCCTTTGCGGGGACAAGATGGCAAATTCGTCACTGCTCGTTTGATCGAAGAACGCTTATTCGAAGAGACTCAACGCGACGTTTCCTTGCGGTATAAACGCATCCCGAATAAGGAGACTTGGATTGTCTCCGGACGAGGCGAGCTTCATTTAGGCGTCCTGATCGAAACAATGAGGCGCGAAGGCTTTGAAATGGAAGTCTCGAAACCTCAAGTCATCATCAAAATAATCAATGGCGTCAAATGCGAGCCCTATGAGGACCTTCAAATAGATGTCCCCAACGAATTCGTCGGCGATATGATGACGTCTTTGGGAAATCGTGGCGCGAATTTGGTCGACATGACCGACAACGGCTCCAATACCCGTCTTAATTACGTCATTCCGTCCCGTGGTTTGCTAGGTTTCGTCTCGAACTTTCTCACGATGACCAAAGGCTATGGCATCATCAACCATACCTTCAAGGACTACCGCCCGATTTATAAGCACGAAGTCGGAGAGCGCAACATCGGCGTTCTCGTTTCCACGGACAAAGGGCAGGCTACCTCTTTTGCTTTGCAAAAAGTCGAAGAGCACGGGACGATGTTCATCGTACCTGGCGATGTCTGCTATGAAGGCATGATCGTCGGAGAGCACCGCTATCCAGTCGATCTCGCGGTCAACTGCACGATGAGCAAGCCGATGACGAACGTCCGCTCCTCCACCAGGGAACTCATGATCGTTCTCAAATCGCCACGGAAGATGACGCTTGAAGCTTGCCTCGATTACATCAACCTCGATGAGCTCGTCGAAATCACCCCGCACGCGATTCACATGAGGAAGCGAATACTCGACACTTCTGAGCGCAAGAAATTTGACTCTCACAAGAAGGCGGATGCGGAGCGTGATCTTGAAGAAGAACTTAAAGCAGGCGCTTGATCCAAAAGGCTAAAAGGAACCCTCTGGGGCTCCTTTTTCCTTGCCTTTTGCAAAGAACGGGTCTAGTTTCAAGAATTTGCCGTTTTCTCAAGCGGACCACCTGCGAAAAATGGCCGATCCCCTCTCCATCCGTCGAAGCCAAAGGCAAATTTCCCGCTGAGACAATTAAGAGCTCAAAGAATCGCCATTGGCTTATTGCCATTAAAGAAACGACGATAAAATAAAACTATATTCCGATGAAACAAAATACGATTTGGGGAACCATGAAGCCACGTTCCCTTCCAAAAAACAGAAGGCATCTGCTTATTAAAAAAGTCCACAGATCTAATTTTAATTATAAGGTAACATATAGATTTGACAAATATTAATTTATTTGTTACCTAATATATCAAAAGATTAGGCTTTCAAACGATCTGTAATTTCCTGAGCTTTGGCGTAAATGGAAGCGATATCCTCCCCGACAAAGAATTTTCCATCAAAATACAAGATCTTGCCGGCGATCATCGTCATCTTAACATCGCTCTTGGATCCCGCATAGACTAGGTTTTTGGCGATATTGTTGAGCGGCCTCATATCGGGACGAGACAAATCGATCATCACGATATCGGCTTGCTGCCCTTTCGACAATGTGCTGGCGTAATCGAGGCCCATGGCTTTTGCCCCGCCAACGGTCGCAGCTTTTAAGGCTAGCATCCCGTCGAATGAAGCCGGATCTTTATTCAATAGTTTCTGAAGCACGCAGGCGAGTCTCATCTCATAGAAGAAATCGAGCCCGTTGTTGCTCCCGGGGCCATCGGTGCCTAGCGCAAGATTAAGCCCTGCCGCCACGAACTTCGTCAAAGGGGCGATGCCAGAGGCAAGCTTTGAATTGGATCCGGGGCAGCTGACGACGGAGCATTGGCGTTTCTTGTAGATGGCGATGTCTTCATCAGAGAACCAGACGCAATGGAAACCGCCACCGCCAAAATCCAAAAGCCCTAAACTATCTTCGTATTGGGTCGGGGTCAGGCCGCTATGCCGCTTCTTGCATTCCTCGACTTCGGCTTTTGTTTCCGAGTTATGCGTGTAAATGGGGGTTTTCAAATGATGCGACGCTTCGCTTAAAGCCTTAAGAATCTCTTCGGTGCACGTATATTCGGCATGAAAGCCCAAACGATAAGTCACCAAAGGATTGGCGCCGTTAATTCTCTTGTAGCTTGCTTCCATCTCCTGGACCGATTCTCGGTATTTGGTGACGGTGCCTAACAAAACCGAACGAAATCCCATGTCTATGGAAGCCTTCGCCATCTCTTCGGGATTGTAATACATGTCAAAACAAGCGGTTATCCCGCTCGTGAGGTATTCTAGGATCGCGACTTTGCTGAGATAATACTGATCTTGAGGTTTTATCTTGGCCTCCAGCGGAAAAATCTTGTCAAAGAGCCAGTCATGGAGATTGAGGTCATCGGAAAGGCTTCGCGAAAAAGTCATGGCCGAATGCGTATGGGCGTTTTTGAAGCCAGGGATAAGAAGGTTTCCTTCGCAATCGACGATTTTATCGTATTTCTTCTTCGGGGCCTTGGGGCCGACATAAGCAATGACGTCTTCTTTGACGACCAAATCGCCTTCGAAGATCGGCTCCCCATCTTTCAAAGAAAGGATGCGCGCGTTTTTAAGCAAAGTTTCCATGGCTTTATTTTAACCTTTTCGGGTCCTTTATCGAAGAGCGGCTTTGTCTTTTTCGATTTGCTTCTTCAGTTCCCCAAAAGACGAAAATTTGGTTTCCTCCCGCAAATGCTTTAGAAAACTGACATAGAGGGTCTCGCCATAAATATCATGGCCAAGGCCCTGAAGATAGCTCTCGACAACGGGATTCTTAAGCACGCCGATGGTCGGGTTGCTGCCCACGTTAATCAAGGCTTTATAAGGAAAGCCCCGAGAATAGGCCACGCCGACATAAACGCCATCTTTAGGAAGAGCATATCGCTCGCTCATGACGAGATTGGCGGTCGGGAATCCTAATTTCCGGCCATTTCCCAAGCCATGGCCGACGAGGCCTTTGATCTCGTAAGGGCGGCCCAATTCGAGATTGGCTTTCTCGACATGGCCCGCTTCGAGTTCCTTGATGATGCCTTGAGTTGAAATCTTGGAAGCTCCTTCTTTTAATAACGAAACCGAAAAAACCGTGAAATCCTTTTTTAATTCCGCGATGGTGCCAGCGGCCTTGGCCCCATAAGAATAATCGGCGCCCACAACGAGGCACGAAGGGTGAAGTTTCAGCAATATTTGGGTAACAAATTCATTTGGATTAAGGCTGAAAAAATCTTTATCGATATGAACGAGGTAAGCCGCATCCACGTGATAAGACGCCAAAAGCTTCAGCTTGTCGTCAACGCTCGTCAAAATAACGTGGCTTTTCCCATTTTGGAGAAGATCGGCCGGATTGCCATCGAACAAAAGAACCCCGACTTCGCCCTCTGTGATTTCGCGAGCTTTGGCGAAAAGGGCTTGGTGGCCTTTATGCATGCCATCAAAAGTCCCTAAGCAAAGGGCAGTTTTTATCGAGATGGCAGGAACGTCGCGCGAAGTGAAGCGCACGATCCTCATGCGAAGAGTCCTCTTTCCGCCGCGTAGTATTTACCGGTGACTTTTTTGTAGACCGCTAAGGCTTCGCCATGAAGGCAAAGCAGAACCTTTTCGCCATAATCGGCGGATAACGTTATCGCTTTCCCGTTTTTGATATCGTTAACCCATTCGGTGTCGGCTTCAACGTGTTTCATTGTCGTGACGCAAACGGTTGGATCAAGGAAATCTTTTTCCGTCAAATCTACAAGCTTATGGGCGTGAGCCAAATCGAAGATGCCGACGGAAAGGCGACGAAGGCTGATAAGATAACCGACGGTTCCTAGTTTCGTCGCGATGTCCTCGCCTAAAACGCGGATATAGGTGCCACGGCTCACCGTGCAGGTAAAAACAAGGATCCCGGCTTTGTATTCGACAAAATTGAGCGAAAAGATTTCAATCTTCCGGGCTACTCGCTCTTTGACTTCGCCTCTGTGGGCGGCTTTGTATAATTCCTCGCCACCGACTTTGATGGCGGAAGTCATTGGCGGTATCTGTTCGCTTGGTCCCACTAAGGTTTGCAATATCTTGGCAATACCCGCTTCAGTTAACTCTGGAATGGGCTTTGGCAAGCCTTTTTCGCCCTCCGGGTCTCCCGTTGAAGTCCCAACCCCTAATTGGAGCGAGGCGATATAGCTTTTCTTGGAATCGTCAATATAAGGCAAAAACTTCGTGCCTTTATTGATTCCCACCACAAGAAGGCCGGTCGCAAAGGGATCCAAAGTCCCTAAATGTCCGACTTTGGAAGTCGCGAATTTCTTCTGAAGGGCGTTATCAACCTCGCGAGAGGTCATCCCCGGATCTTTGTCTAATAAGATGATTCCGTTTTCCATAGCGAAGACATTATAATGTTTCGGTTGATAAACTACTTATGAAATATATCAGAAATGTTCTTGCGGCCCTTCGCCGCGCGGATCGGGACTTCAGTCTCATCGACAACGGAGACAAAATTCTCGTCGGGCTTTCCGGGGGCAAAGATTCTTTGTCTTTGCTTCGGGCTTTATCGGTATACGGGCGCTTTGCGGGAAAAAAGTTCGAGATTAAACCCGTGTATCTGGATTTAGGCTTTGCCTCGCCGGATCTGAATCCCTTAAAAAAGTACTGCCAATCGCTTGGCTATGAACTCTATGTGAGCGATTCCCGCTTCGTTTACGAGGTCCTCAAAGCTCATCAAGAGCCGGGAAAACACATCCCATGCTCGATTTGCTCGCGGATGAAAAAAGCGGCGATGAACCGCATCGCGAAAGAGGAAGGCTACAACAAAGTGGCTTTCGCCCATCATTGCGATGACGCGATTGAAACCCTTTTCCTGAATATGATCCACGGGGCGAGAGTGGCCACTTTCGAGCCTAAAATGACCCTCGATCGGGCGGGCATCGTCTTCATTCGGCCTTTGATTTACTGCCGAGAAGACGATTTGCGAAATTTGGCTCAAGAAGAGCATTTTCCGATTCTCGATGCCGGATGCCCCGCCAATAAGCACACCGACCGCGAAGAGATTAAGGAATGGCTCCAAAACATCTATGCCAAGCATCCCGAAGCCAAAGATAATTTCCGAACGATGCTGATTAATTACGAACCCTTTAAGCTTTTTTTCGAGAACCTTGAATTTGAAAGCGAAGACAACCATGCTTACGCGCTTAAGCCCATTTTGTCGGCGTCTAGTTTGCGAGGCACTTCGTTGGCCTTAGCGAAGCCCCGCGAAGGCGAAGAGGATTATTTGGTCCTTCACAAACATAAACGCGTGGGGGAGATCGCTTATCGCCATATCACGGATCACCGGGTGGCGGTCTTTGCCTTAAAAGGCTCGCTTAAGACCCAAGCATTGGCGATCAACGAACTCACGCAGCGGATTTCGCGCTTGGTGAATCCCGTGACTTTTGTTTTAGAAAGCAAGAACTTGAAAGTGGCGCGCGCCACGGGTTTTGAGAAAAAGAAGGAGCCTGGCATCAGCGGCCAGCATTTTGTCAAAAGAATTCGGCTTTGAAGCCAAGATTTTGGGTCGTTCCCTTTCATGAGCGGCCGCGAATCGGACTCTTCGTGTTTTTGCCTATCCCCAGAAGTGTTTCTTTCATCCGCAAAATCAAAAAAGGCAGGCAAGTCTTTTGGAGCCAGCCTGCTAGGCGGTTACGCAAAAATCGTTCTTTATTTGACCTTCTTGCTCGCGACGATGTCCGCGTCTTCTTTGGCTAGGGCTTTTTCGAGCCGTTCGGCCTTCTCAAAACGTTCGTCGTAGATGAAATCAATCTCCGGAACCTTCCGCAAATCAACCATCTTGGCGAGGGAAGAGCGGACCACGCCTTTGCAGCGCCTAAGCTCAAGAAGATTCTGGTGCGGGTATTTGGAGCCCACGAAAGAGACATAAACCTTGGCGATGCTGTAGTCGTCGTTGACCACCACTTCATTCACCGAAGGCAGGCCAATATGAGGATTTTTTAGCTGTGTCGTCACGATTTCGGAAATATCCTTTCCGATAATCGCTTTGATGCGCCCGGGACGGTAGGCCATTACTTTTTATCCACCATCTCGTAGCCTTCGATGATGTCTCCTTCTTTGAGGTCGTTATAATTCGCGATGGCCAAGCCGCATTCGAAGCCTTGCTTCACTTCCTTGACATCGTCTTTGAAACGCTTCAAAGAAGCCAGCTGGCCTTCGTAAACGATGGCGCCTTCGCGCAATAGACGCACCTTCTCGGCAGATTTGATGAGGCCGCTCGTGACATAGGAGCCGGCGATCGTACCGACGTGGGTGATCTTATAAATATGGCGGACTTCGCATTGCCCCGTCACCGATTCGACTTTCTCGGCTTTGAACATGCCTTTCATGGCCGCGGTCATTTCGTCGATGAGCTCGTAGATGATCCGATGCGGGCGGATTTCGACTTTGGCTTCGGCGGCCTTGGCCTGAATGCGGGCGTCGGGACGAATATTAAAGCCATAAATGATGGCATGCGAGGCTTGGGCAAGCAGCACATCGGAGTCGTTGATGGCCCCGACGGACGCTTCGAGCACTTTGACCTTCACTTCGTCCGTCGAGAGTTTCTCAAGGGCGGCTTTGAGGGCCTGCGCCGAACCATCGGTATCCGCTTTGATGATCACGTTGATGTCCTTGATTTTGCCGGTGTTGACTAAATTGTTGAGATCCGCAAGCGACATGGCGCTCGAACCGCTTCGGTCTTTCTCTTGCTTGGCGAGCGCGCGTTTCTCCGCGATTTCCTTGGCTTCCTTCTCCGAAGGGAAAGCCATGAAACGATCGCCGGCGCTTGGGACGGCGGATAGTCCAGTGACCGCGCAAGGCGTCGAAGGCCCGGCGGTTTTCAAAATGGTCGCGTATTCGTTGACCATGCGGCGGATTTTGCCATAAATCTCGCCCACGACGACATAATCGGAGTTGGTTAACGTGCCATTTTGCACTAGAAGCGTGGCTTTGGGGCCTTCGCCCTTATCGAGATTCGACTCGAGAACGGTCCCGATCGCATATCGATTCGGATTGGCTTTGAGCGACATCATCTCGGCCTTGGCCAAAATGGCCTCAAGCAAATCATTAATGCCCATGCCGGTTTTGGCGCTGCAAGGAACGCAGATGACATCACCCCCGAATTCTTCGGAAACGACATCGTGCTGCATGAGTTGCTCTTGGACGCGTTTCGGATTCGCGCCCGGCTTATCCATTTTGTTGATGGCGACGATGATCTGGCATTTCGCCGCTTTGGCGTGATCGATCGCCTCGACGGTCTGAGGCATGACCCCATCATCGGCGGCCACGACGAGCACGACGATATCGGTCACATCCGCCCCACGGGCTCTCATCGCGGTGAAGGCCGCGTGCCCTGGGGTGTCGATGATCGTGATCTTCTTGCCTTTGTAATCTTTTTGATAGGCGCCGATGGCTTGCGAAATGCCGCCCGCCTCATGGGCTGCCACATCGCTATGCCTTATGGCATCGATGATCGACGTCTTGCCATGGTCGACGTGGCCCATGACGGTCACGACCGGAGGCCGCTCCACGAGATTCTTGGGATCGTCGTCGATCTCAAGCTCCTCGAAGTGCTCCTTGTCGACGAGTTTCTCTTTCTTGAAATCGTAGTTGAACTGCAAACAGATCTCGCCGATCATGTCATCTTCGAGCATCTGGTTGATGGTGACCATCTTCCCTTGCATGAAGAGGAACTTGATGATGGCGGAGGAAGGAACGTTGATGGCCTTCGAAAGGTCGGTCACGGATAAGGGTTTCGAATACACGAAAACCCCGCCGTTGATTTTGGCGTATTCCTCTTTGCGGCGGCTATGAGCGGCATGCTCGTCAAAATTGGCTTGGCGATTGCGCTCTTGCTGCTGGAGCATGTTCTTCTTTGAGAAATAATGGTCGTTTTTCTTCATGACTTGTTCGGTCCTTTCATGAGTCCCGTTTTAGCGAGGAAGGCCGCGGCGGCCTTGGCATCGACGATGCCGACGAAGGTGACTTTGTCGCGCCCCAAGGCGTGGCCGAGTTCCTCCTCCGTGAATTTTCCGTATAGAGGGGTATGGCGAAGCTCCGCTTTGTGGCGAATGCCAAGAGCCTGATTGCTCATCGCGTCCGTCGCATAGATAAGAAGCTTGCATTTATCGAGGCGGGCGGCAAGCTCTTCCCCGATGAGGGCCTTGCGGGAAACGAATAAGATCCCGAGAAACCCGAGGCTTTGATCCGCTGTGTTCATAGTTTTCCTAAAGCCTCCTCTTCTTCGGCCGTTAAGGCGCGATGGAGCGCTCTGTTGAAAGCCTTCTTGGCGAGGGCCTCCTGAAGTTCGCTCTTTTTAAGATAGAATCCGCGCCCTGGCATCTTTTGGGTCTTGTCGAAGACAAGATGCCCTTTCGCTATGACGAAGCGGAGCATCTCCTTTTTAGGGCCTTTGGCCCGAGAAAGAAGATCTTCCCGCGTGTTGAGGATCTGCATCACTTCTTTTCGTCGTCGTCATAGTACTTATCGTACTGGTCGACGTCGGTTTCTTCCTGAGTCTCCTCGGAATTCCCGCTGGTGTCCTCTTCTTTGGCCATCGCGTCGAGCTCTTCTTGCGTATAGATCGGCAGCACCGGAGCGTCGCTCGGGGTGGCGTCGGTCGGCTTGGCATGAGCGACCTCTTTATCGGAGATCTGATGCGGCCGCTTGTTCTTCTGGAACTTCCCGTGCTCATGTTCGTGCTCATGCTCGTGGTCGCGATCATAAGGCACGAAAGTCTTCTGGATCTTGGCGGATTCGGCGAGCTCTTTCTCAAGCGCGTCGAGGGTGGTTGTGGTCTTGACGATCGTCGGCGTCGGGGCGGCGACTTCTTTCTTGACCTCGGCCGGAGCGACTGAGGTCGCTGGGGCAGCGGGCAAAGGAGTGGCTTCTGACGCTGAAGCGACCATTGGCGCGACCGCGGAGACGAGGGGTTCGGCGGAAGACGGAGCCACGGCAAGAGAAGGCTGTTCAGCCTCTTTCTGGGCTTTGACTTCAGCTTCGCGTTTCTCGATATCGAGTTTGCTCTTTTCGGCGTATTTCGCTCTTTCGTTAAGTTTCTTGGACTCTTCGACTTGCTTCTGAAGATCTTCGACCGTGGTATAGACGAGAGCGCTTGAAGTTGCTTCGCTCTCTTCCACGATATCGATGCTCCAACCAGTGAGTTTGTTGGCCAAACGGGCGTTGGCGCCTTTCTTGCCGATAGCCAAGGACAGTTGCTCGTCTTTGACGATGGCGGTCGCTAACGGATATGGCAACGCCGCGGCGTCTTTGATGGCCACTCCCAAAACCTGGGCCGGGCGCAGCGATTCGGCGATATACAAAGCCGGATTGTCGCTATAGGCGATGATATCGATCTTCTCTTTGTCTTTGCCATTGCCAAGCTGCGACACGATCTTCTGGATGCGAGAGCCGCCGGGCCCGATGCAAGCTCCCGTCGGATCGACGTCTTCGTTGGTGCTCATGACGGCGACTTTGGAACGGACGCCGGCCTCGCGGGCGATGTCTTTGATGATCACGGTGCCATCGTAGATTTCATGGATTTCTTCTTCGAAGAGCCGCTTCAAGAAGCCTTCGGAGGAACGGGTGACCTCGATCTGAGGGCCGTGCGTGGGTTTCCCCTCCGCGTCGGCTTGCTTGACTTCTTGGATGTAGACCTTGATGGGGTCGCCGACCTTGAAGTACTCGTCGCCGATCATCTCGCGGCGGCCGAGTTCGACGGTCGTGCGTCCGATGTTGACGGAGACGGAACGGTCATCGGCTTTTTCAACCGTGCCGGTCACCATCTCGCCAATGTGATCCTTATAGACGTCATAAAGCGCGACGCGTTCCGCTTCGGCGATCTTGAGCCGCAGATTGTTTTTGACAGCCATGGCCGTAAGCTTGGTTAATTCGCCTAGCGGGCAATACATGGCATAGGTGCCAGCAATACGTTGC
>CAVRMZ010000062.1:0-10626 GCA_963722445.1 uncultured Bacilli bacterium
ACATGAAGTTTCTTCCGATACCAGATTCGATCATGAAAGTGGGTGTCGGCGATTCCGCTAAGAGCGCTTTCAAAAGCGAAAGGCACTTCGATGGTTTTGGAATAGTCATAGCCAAGAAACCACTTGTTTTGATGCCCTTCGTTCTTGTCGTCGAAAGCAAAATCCCATTTCTCGTCAAGCGAGATGAAGGACTTTCGGGCAAAGTCCGGCCGGGGATATTCGTTTCTCATGATAATGCCTCCTTGCTGGCGCCTAACGCTTGATGCCTACGGTCGCCATGCCCTCGATGATGGTGTTTTGGGCGATAAGATAGATGATGAGCACAGGGACAAAGCAAATAACGCCGCCGGCAAGCGCGCTGCCGATTAAATCGCTGGTCCGCGAATTGTTGATGACATAGGCCATGCCCACCTGCAGGGTCCAAAGCTTGGTGTCTTTGGTGGAATAGAGCATCTGAGGCCAAACAAGGTCATTCCATCCCGCCATGAAGCCAAAGAGCCCCTGCACGAAGAGAACGGTCTTCCCCAAAGGCAGCACGATCTTGAAAAAAATCCGAAGGTTGGAGCAACCATCCATCTTTGCCGACTGAATTAGGTCTTTGGGAATGCTCGAAAAGAAGGTTTTGATGAGATACATCCCATAAACGCTGCTTAAAGCTGGGATGATGAGGGCGAGCATGGAGTTGTTGAGGCCCATCGAATAAACAAGCTGCTGGTTGCCAACCGCCACCGCCGTACCCGGAATCACCATGCTGGCCACGAAAATGCCAAAGATGAGATTCCGATATTTGAAATCCATGAAGACGAAAGCGTAGGCGGCCAGCGAAGCCACAAAAAGATAGAGCAGAGTCCCGCCGATGGCGGCGTAGCAGCTGTTCAGAAACCAGTAGCCAATCGCAAACGTCTGGGTCGCGTTATGGACAACCCCGTCAGGGTATTGGTTAAAAAGCAGGATTTTGTACATCTCAAAAGAGAAACCGCTGTGGGGCGGGAAAAGCTCCTTGGGATAAAAGGTGGCGTCGCTATGGCTCCGCAATGAGCCGGCAAACATCACAAAGAAGGGGATAACCCAAATCGCGCAAAAAACGAAAAGAATGACAAATGCCACGATTTTGGCTATCGGAAGATGGCGCTTCTTTAAGGCTAAGGAAGCCGGGGGGAGGTCGTAATCCTTAACGGCGTTTTTCACTTTTGCGAAAGCCATCTTTGGTAATCCTCCGAAGTCCTCGTGCCCGTTTTTTTATCGCGAGTCAGCCACATCTGAAGGCCGGCGATCGTGCCGACCATCAACGCAAAGACAAGGCTGGCGGCAGCTCCCAAGCCATAAAGCGTCGATTTGAAGTTGCTGTTGTTAGCAACGATATCCTGAATGAAATAAATGATGGTCGAGGTCTTGCCGCCGGCAGGCATCGAAGACAAACGGGCGATGATGGGCCCGCCTTGAACCAAGACGTAGTTTTGGCCATAAAGGCCGAGATATCCGATGATGGTCGTGAATAAGCAAAGAACAAGCTGGCCTTTGATGTTCGGGATCGTCACATGGATGGTTTTCTGCCAGTGGTTGCAGCCATCGATGGAAGCCGCCTCATAAAGGCTCTTGGGGACGTTTTCCAAGCCCGCGGAGAGAATTAAGAAATTACCGCCCCACCCTCCCCAGAAGCACATGAGGAAAATCGGGATCCAGGCATAGGCCACATCCACGGAGACGCTCCCGAGATTAAACGTAAACCAAGAATCGATGAACCATTCGTGGGGGCCTAGATTGGGGAAAAGCTCCGCTAACAAGCCATGGGTCTGAGAGGGCAAAAACAGCATCGTGAAAACCGTCCCCGCCGCGGTTAAGGGGACGATGGAAGGGAGATAAATCAAGGAACGGAACAGTTTATATCCCGGGGGCTTGAGATGGACCAAAACGGCCAAGAAAAAAGGAACGACCACCGCGATGGGCACCATGATGAGCGAGAAAATGAAAGAATGGAGAAACGCCCGCCAAAAAGATTCGAAAATCAAGGGTTTGGCCGAAGGATCGAAAAGATAGCTGTACCACTTGAAACCATTGAGAATCTCTTTCCCGGGGCTGCCATATTTGAAATTGGTGAGGGAAATATAGATCCCGTAGAAGAAAGGAAAAAGGAAAAACACGACGAAAGCCACAACAAAGGGCGATAAAAAAGCCAGGGCTAAGCCATACTTTTTCAAAGTGCCTTGCCGGCGGCACTTCTTTTTCGCGTATTCCTCCACGACTACGGTTTTTTCCATAAAAAATCCATCAAGTTTTGAGCCAATCATCCTTCGTAAAGCAAGTCAAGCGAGGCTTGAGTCGAAGCGGCGGTGTCGTTCATGATCTGAACGGCTTCCGCGTTGGTGCAGCCGCTTTCGGACTTCAAGGCGGAAATCACCTGAGTGCAAGCCGAAGAAAGACCATTGAAGACGGTAGTCTCATACGGAATGTCTTCCATGGCGATGATCGCGGAAGGATCGCCCAGGGCCTGCAAGGTCATGCTGTTCGCAAGAATGCTTTGATAGTCCGTTGACGCGTAGACGTTCTTCCAAGCCGGAAGGTGCCCACCCGTCGTCCACGTCGCCAAGTTATAGATACCGGTATTGGCGTTTTTGCCTTGGGTATACCACCGGGCGAATTCGAGGGCGGCGGCGGCTTTGGTCCAACTTGTGAGATGCTTCGTCAAGGAAATCGCGTGACCGTTCCCATACCACTGGTTGGCGGTATCAAGCGAAGAGTTGGCTGGAATCGTCCACCAGCCCTTAGGATGGGAGGCGGTATAGGGCTTGGGGAAATTGTCCACGTCGTCTTGAGTCACGCCCAAGGCGGCATTAACGGTCGTCAATTCAGAGTTATTCCAGTTCGGATCGTAGGTCTGGGAAACCCACCAAGGGCCTTCGGAGAACATCGCGATGTTGCCCTGGCCGAATAATTCGGTGCTGGTTCCGTTTTCCCCGATGAGCTTATCGTTCCACCGATTGACCTGATCGGTGAGATAGCTTTGAAAACCGGCGTTATTCTGAAAAGTTACCGTTTTGTGATCTTCGGTGCAAAGGCTGCCTCCGTTAGCGTAAAGCGAACTGAGGCCGTCAGGATCGGTCGATTGCGTAAAACTCGGATAAAAGCTGGAGGCGGCAGCATACTTCCAGGCGTGATTCGACCCTTTGTTGATGTTGCGGATGTAAAGCGTTCCGGCATCGGCTTTGGCTCTTAGGCTCTTCAAAAGCGAAAGGTATTCAGCATAGCTTTCGGGGATATAGCGGGTATTGTGGTCAAAACCTAGGCTGTTTTTCTTGATGATATCCTGCCTGAACTGCGTGAGAAAGCCATGGCCATCGATAGGAACGGCATAGCGGACGGCATCGAATTTCGTAACCCGATCGATGTTCGGGAAAACGTTGGTGAAATCAAGACTGTTTTTTGTTTTCGCGAAAAATTCATCGGTCAAAGGATAAAGGTATCCTTTGTAAGCGTATTCGGTTGTTTTTTCATTGTGCATGAAGCAAACATCCGGAGCCGACGCGAAGTCGTTCTGCCACGTGGTGTCCAACGTATTGTAATAATCAAAATGGCCAATATAAGTCACATTCAGTTTGATTTGGCCAAGATATTCATCATTGAAAGCGTCGATCAACTTTTTGAAGACGACGTCATCCGGAGAGCCGACAATCGACCAAACGCTCAATTCGACATTGTCGAAGATGGGTTTCCCGGCATCATCGAATTCGAGATCCTCGGCAAGCCCCGATAAGTCCGCGCTGGAAGAAACGGAATTAGCCGCGCTGGACCTGGAGTCGGCTGCACTGTTGCCGCCATTCCCGTTGCAGCCGCCTAAACTAGCTAAGGCGAGGCTTCCGAGCAGGAATCCCCCCGCCAAAACAAAGCATTTCTTTTTTGCCTTCATCAACGTCTTCCTCCTTCGCGCGCTGTTTGCGGAAAGCGCTTCCAGGGTTTATTCTTTGGATACCTAGCCAAAAAAGCAATTCCAATTTCCATTAAGATTAATGTTCCAACTGAAGCCGTTTTCCTTTGTCTTTTAAAAAATACCCGATGGCCAGCCAATTATGGCGTTTGGAATTGAAAAATGAAAGGGGATTCAAACCGAAAGAGGCTCCTTAATTCCGAAGACTTTTAATGGAGATTAATGTGGCCGGCGGGCGAGAGCCTAATCCGTGTCTGGCTCATCAAGGTGCTTTTTGTCGACGATGGCGCTTTTGGTCAAAAGATCCACCGCCGAAACCCGATAATGGGAAAGAAGGATAAAACAACCGTTGGCAACCGCAAGAAAGGCGATGACAAGATCCAAAAGGGCGAGGGAAACCCCAAAGGAGCCGATGGTGACGAAATTCAGGAACACGCAGGTGAAATCGAAATTGAAGGGGGGCATGACGGGAATGAGAAGCGCCAAAACCCAAAAGCCAGCAAGGCCGAAAAGGGAACGGACGAGAAGCTGCCAAGGATGGATTTCTTTCCTGTTTTCATCCCTAAGGCCGAGCCCCATGACCAGACGTCCGAAGGTTCTGCCGTCCTTGAAAAGCAACTGTGGCAAAAAAACGATCAAAACGTAAGAAAGAGAAAGGCTCGCCAAAAGGGCATCGGCTAAGAGAGAAGCTTCTTTGTCGCGGGCCGAAAGATAAACCACGAAATGGTTGGAATGGTAGGATGCGCTACTGAGAACAAGATTTTCGGCGTTGCTCAGCATGGCATCGTAAGCATAGTAATAATCCTCATAGAAGCCTTTCCCCACATCGTCGGTGCCGCCTTCGTAGAGATAGGAATTGATATGCTCAGCGGCGTAAAGCGTGAGATAGGGCATTTTTTCGCCATCGTAGACGAACAAAGAGGAATTGCTGCCGAAAGCCGCCTTGAGGACGCTGATGTCATAGGCCTCTGGAGTAAGGCCTCCGAAATCAAGGATGTCGTTGCCATCGTTGTGTTGAGGAACGTACTGGGTGTAAAAATACGCGACGTTATCCGTGGCAAAAGAGGCTTCTTCGCCCGCGGCCTCGGTTTCGGCCTCCCTCGGTTCCGCAAAGTCGCCCAAAGCGTCGCTGGCTTTGAGGGTATCGTAAGTCAAAACGATTTGGCGGGCGGCGTTTTTAAGGGAAAGGACATCCGGGTCATAGCGCGTGGAATTTTCCTTGTCCTCAAAAATAACGAGATGGGTTGACTCAATCAAGTCGTTATAATACGAAACCTCGTTTTTAACGGCGGAAACAGACGCTTGATAATCCGGAAAAGCCGCCACGATGGCATAGGCCCCGAAAAAAAGGCCGTCAGCCAGAAAAAACGCCAATATCATATCAAGGAAAAGCGAAACAAACCGTTTGCTGGCTTTGGCTGGCGAAGCCCGACGGAAGGTCTCAATATCGGAATGAAAGATTCTCATGGCCATTGGGTTTAATTATAGACATCCAAAGCCAAGAAAGGGTTTCGCGAAGAAACCCTTTCTGATGATTTCGGAAAAGAAATCAGGAAGCATCGATATCCCATGTGCTGACGAAGTTCGGGGACGCGATGGAAGCGATCTTCTCGGCAACCGCGGTTTTGTCTATGGAAGCGCTGTAAGAAGAGAAGGTGACATCGGAATTGAACTCGAATAAGCCAGGGTAGCTTGCAACCGCAACCTCGTTGACCCCAAACAAATCGTGAAGGGTTTCCACGGAGAAAGCATAAACCCCATTGAGCCAAAGATGAAAATCAAAGCCATCCCGAACGAGGGTCAAAGCGAATTCGGTCGAATAGCCGATCCCGGTCCCAAGAGCATAGGCATAATCCTTGTGACGGGCCGTGGCATCCTGAACGGTTGGGTTCCAAGCCCATTGCGTGGCGGAAGCGACTTCCACTACACCAAGATTCGTGAAAATCGGGTTGGCGTCGTGAGCGTTCTCGCAATTGAGATGGAAATAAATCTGATTGAAATCAAGGCCGCCATTATCGGCAGTCGTGGTCCCAATCCCGATTTTGGGCCAGTCTTCGCTTGTGGAAACGGCATTGAGCTTAAGGGTGGCGCTCGCCATCCAAGCGGTCGAGCTCATGCCTTTGAAATAAAGATAGTCGCTTCCTTCGGCCTTCGTTTCCACGTGGCCGCCATCCGCCGGAAGTTCAGCGGCAACGTCGTCGTCCGCCTGAATCGTGGAAATTCCGCGATCGAAGACAACGTCTTTGACGATAACGACGAAAGAACAGAATTTGGCCGCATCGAGACTGGAAGTCACCGTAATGGTGCTTTGGCCAATCCCCACCGCTTTCAAGACTTTTCCGGAAATGGCGACGATGGCTTCGTTGCTGGAGGCATAAGTGCATAGCTTTTGCTTCGTCGTCAAGGTTCCGCTATAGCCGCTAATCGTGTAATAGGAAGCGATGGAATAGGATTCGTCGATTTTCATGCTGACGGAATCGCTATTGGCGGTTAAGGATTTGATGGCCCCGCTCTCAGCGGAAGAAACCGCCGGCGCGGAAAAAGAGGAGCTTCCGTTTTGAGAGGTCGAGGAAGATGCCTTCGAACCAGAGGAGCCTTGCGAAGGCGCCGAGGAGGCAATCGGGCCTCCGCAAGAAGCAAGAGCCGTCAGCGCCATAGCGGCGGAGAGGCCAATAAAATAACGGGTTTTTTTCATCTGTTTTCTCCTTTGATCACGTTGCTCATTCGCCCCTCATCATAGGGGAAAGCGCTTACTTCATTCAACGATTCCTATATTCCGGCCAATTGGGCATTTGCCAATTATTTCGATAGATACTTAGCAATCAGGAAACCGATACTTTAATTTTAATGGCCTTAATGGCGGAGGTTGCACTTGATGACGGGCCCGAAAGACACTTCGCGTTCGCTTTTGATGGACAGGGCTCCGAAATAAAGGATTCGCTCGCTGAAAACGTCTTCCCGGCCATGAAAGAAGTAAAAGACCTGGCCTTTTTCCGCGATGAGGGAGCCATGTCCCGTCGAATAGACGGGAACGGACGGATCTTGATGGATGATCGGATTGCCGGAGAACTTGGTGAAGGGGCCCAAAGGCGAGGAGGCAAAGGCCAGGCCAACGCCATAGAAAGCATTCTCAAAACTATTGCAGGAATAGGCCATCGCAAAGCGTTTCTTGCCTTCAAGGATCAAAGGAAAAACCGTGGGGCCTTCGGTCCAACGGCGATTTTTCTTGGCCCCTTTCGATTGGGCGTAATCATCGACATGCCCGTTCTCCCATGTTTGGGGATCGCTCCCATAAGAGATGAGCCTTACGAATCCGTCTTTTCTCAAAGAACCGCCATCGCCGGCGGCATCGCGGTAGGAAGGAAGAACCGAGGGCATGGTCTTACCCAACGGATCGTTCCACCACTTCGGATCCAGCTCGACGCCGAGGATGTGGCTCTCTTCGATATAGCGGCCCAACGCCTGATCGTAAACGAAGTTGCGGTAACAGCACCGCGAATAATACATATAGATGCGGCCCTCGAAAAAAAGAAGATCGACATCGATGCTTGAGACGAAAACGCCTTGAGGGGCCCTTTCCCCCTCTTCCCAGCCGATTTCGGGGTTGCTCGCGTTCCGGATAACGAGATTGATGTCATGATAGGCCGAATCAAAGGGGCGGTAATCGAGAGGCAGCGCCTCGATGTTAACGAAAGGGCCTTCAGGAGAAGAAGAAACGGCGACGCCTATTTTGCAGCCTTCCACATAATGGGGATCGAGGAAATACGTCGGCAATAATTCATCTTTGACCCTGGCGCTATAGAAAAGGAAATAAAGGCCGGTCTTGGCATTAAAGTAGCACTCCGGGGCCCAAAACCAATCCTTTCCCCAGTTTTTCCGGGAAAGGTCGAGGGCATAAGAAACGAATTCCCAATCCACGAGGTTGCCGGATTTATAGACAAGGAACACTTTCCGGTCCTTAACCTCGCTTGTGCAATAGCAATAAAACGTTTGTCTTTTTTTGTCAAAAAGAACGAAAGGATCAGCGGCGGTGACATTCATGATGGGGCCCTCTTAAAATGAGATGAGATCCGCCAAGGAAAAATAATGGGCTATCGATTCTTCGGCGGCTTCGCTTTGACTGCGGCTTGACGCAATCAAGTATTCCGGGGTTTCCGTTTTGGTGACGACGCCGCCATTAATTGTTCCGGTGACATTCGAGTACTTGAAGCAAAGCTTAAGCGCGTCGCCATCCAAGCCAAGATCTTCGAATGGGATATAGACTTCAAAGTCAAGGCCGGTGCAAACCCCGCCATTGACGGTGCCGCGGGTGATAACCCGATAATCGAAATTCGAAACCAGCTTGTGGAAATAAAGGTTGTTGCTCGCCAAAACCGAATCGCTGTTGGAAAGAGAAACGCCTTGGTCATAGACCCGCAATAGGCCGGCGCTTGAAACCGCGACGGTGAAACGATTCTTGGCATCTCCCGTATCGGTTAAAAATATCTCGAGCAGGATCGGGCATGATATGACGGTCTCGACAATCGCCTTCGCCTCGCCCCACTGCCTCCTCGATTTCACCAGTGGCGCGGCGGTCGCCACCTGCCACACCCTTGAACTCCTCGGCGCACATGGGCTTCCAGTGCCACGCCTTCTGTGCCGCGGCACTGCAATGCGCCCTACGAAGTGCCCTTGGAAGAACTGCTCGGCGGCACGCGGGCTGCACCGCGCTGTTCCAGGCGCGGGAGCGAGCTGCGCATCGGTCGCAGATCATCGAGACTGCGCTCGGCGAGACAGCATCGGTGCCGGTCAGCGTCTTCCGCACGGTTTCGAGTCGCGGACAGTGGAAGGACAGGGCGGAAGTCCTGGCCTTTTCTGGGGCGGCTTCGGGGGACACTACCCGATATTGACACTTTGGGTAAGGTTCAGTAGAATCCGGGCATGCCTGGACTTGCGAGATTGGTCGTGCCGGGCTTGCCGCACCACGTGACGCAGCGGGGAAACCGCCGACAACAGACGTTTTTCAGCGACGGAGACTATGCGGCGTACCTGGAATTGATGGCCCAGTGGTGCCGCGAAAGGTGCGTGGAGATTTGGAGCTACTGCCTGATGCCCAATCACGTCCACTTGATCGCGGTGCCGCAATCGGAGGAGGGGCTTGCGGCGGGCGATCGGCGAGGCCCATCGACGCTACACGCGGCGGATCAACTTCCGCGAAAAATGGCGCGGCTACCTCTGGCAGGGACGGTTCGCGTCGTTCGTCATGGACGAACCGTACTTGCTGGCGGCGGCGCGATACGTCGAACTGAATCCGGTGCGGGCGGGGCTGGTGGCCGACGCCGCGCGAGTGGCCTTGGAGCAGCGCGAGGCGCACCTCGTGGGACGCGACGACGCGTTGGTCAAGGTCGCTCCGTTGCTGGCGATGGTCGGCGGACTGGGGTGCCTTGCTCAACAGCGCGCTTACCCGAGGAGGAGGTTCGCGAGTTTCGTGCTCACGGTCGGACGGGCTCTCCGCTTGGGGACGAGGCGTTCGTGGATCGTCTGGAGCAGGGGGCGGGCCGAGCGATCCGTTTCAAGACGCCAGGCCGCCCACCCAAACTACTGAAACAGCCATAAACGGTTAGTGTCCCGGATTATTCATGGCCACCACACTAGCCCGAAGCGCAAGCGAGGGAGTGGCAACGACTTACCCTCGCTTGCGCGTCGGGCTAGTGTGGCGCACTCTGCGCGGCGATGCTCCCGCCATGAATAATCCGGGCTAGCTGCGTCCCGGTTGCGCCCCGCCGATCCCGAGCAGCAGCCGCGGGTTGTGCATAAGAAGTTGCTCAAGGTGCTGCTGCTCGAGCCCAACTCCGCCCGCATCTTGGCCGCCATGCGCGGGATGGTGATGGTCGAGCCGACAAGGTGCGATCGGTCGGCCGCCTGGGCCACGAGGTCCGCGCCAATCTCGACCGTCTGCAAACCGAGCGTGTAACGGCCCGGGCCCAGTCCGGCGGCTGAGATGCAGTCGGTGACGGCGATGGCCCGCTCGAACCCCGTCGCGCAAGTAGTTGCCCAGCGCGGAATCGGGCACGTGGACGCCGTCGGCGATGAACATGATCGTCAGCCGATCGTGCAGGCTCAGTGCCCGCTCGATGATGTTGTCGTGGCGGGCGAGCGTCGCGGGGCAGCCGTTGCCCAGGTGGGTGAAGATCGACAGCCCTGCGTCAATGGCGGCGCGAAGCTCGTCGAGGCGGGCATCGCAGTGGCCGGCCGAGACCAGGACGCCCCGGGCCACAAGGTGTTTCGTCACGCGCAGGACCCCGGTCGCACTCTGGCGCCAGCGTGACCAATCGGATCAGTCCCTCGGCGGCGTCCAGCAGGCGTTTCATCGCGTCCGGGTCGGCCGGGCGGACGTGCTCCACCGGGTGCGCCCCGACGTAGCCGGGCGCCGGGTTGATGAACGGGCCTTCGACGTGGAAGCCCAGGATGACGTCGCCGGCCAGCGGGTCTTCTTGCCGCAGCCGGGCAATCCGCGCCAGCCGGGCGGCCATGCGGTCGAGGTCGTCGGTGATGATCGTGACCAAGATGCCGGCCACGCCGTCGGCGCGCAACCGCGAGCAGACCGCGTGCAACTGCTGGGCCGCGAGCGGGTCGCCGTTGAAGTCAACGCCCAGATAGCCGTTGACTTGGAGGTCGTAATAGCCGGGATGAACAGCAAGACCAACGGTCGCAAGAACAGGGCA
>CAVRMZ010000063.1:0-15558 GCA_963722445.1 uncultured Bacilli bacterium
AACGGATTTCATCAAACATCTCAATTATGGCAACTAGAAGGTCCCTTAAAAAGAAAGCGCTCATGCTGTCGGCACTTTTCGCTACCGGCATGTTTTCGCTAGCGGCCTTCTCCTATCTCTCCCTCGCCTGGTTCATGAATCAAAGAACCGCGACCGTCAACTTCGCCTCGATGCAGGTGAGCGGGGGCCTTTCCGTTTCCGTCAGATACTTCGACAAAAACGCGACTGCGGCAAATTCGACGACCTATTTCGAGGGCTATGACGTCAAGGCCTTGAGCGCCTCGACGTACTTCGATTCCTTTGCCTATTCGCGCGACTTTCTCGACCCCGGAACCTCTCCCGCCCCTTTCTCGATGGCCCGTTTCAATCCGGGCTATGCCTCAAGCTATTGCCTCGAAATCTCCAATAGCGCTTCTTCGCCTCTTGATGTCGCCCTCTACCTTTTGGCCTACAAAGCCAGTGCCTCGAGCACTAATTTTCATGTGGGGGAGACGGTGAATGGGCACGCCTATGCCGAGACGGATGCCTTCAATCTTTGCGAGGCCACAAGGGTCTATACGGCCTGGACCGTCGCTAGCGACCCCACCTCCGCGGGCAAAACCTTTTTGGCGAAATCGTTTGCCGACAGCGCCTTAAGCGCCACCCTGAACGATGGCATTGGCAACGTCTTCCTTAACCATACGGACGGAGGTGCCTCCGCCATTTCCTTGGTTACGCCTGAAAAATGGATGCCTGCTATGCCCGAGGCGATTCCCGGGAATGGCAAAGGCTATCTCTTCGTCACCTTTTATTTCTCCAACGATTCCGCGACTTACTATCGCCTTTCGACGGCGACCTACGCCGATGGCAAGAGCCATTACGATAAAACCGCGAGCGCGACGACCGGAGCCATCGCGACTTCCAACGCCTATATGGCGACCGCCGATTCGACTCCCTCTATCGCTTTTACGACGCTCTCTGTCATTCCGGCTTGACAGATCTCCTCTATGAACCTCGATTTCAGAGGGTTTATAATCTTTCGTAATGGAGGACGCTGCCATGATCGAGGACGAAAAACTCATCGAGACGATGAATTCAGGTCTTTTATACGTTCCTTACGATAAGAAGCTTTTCATCGAACAACTGAGAAGGCTTGAGCGGAACCGTCAGTTCAATCGGATCCGATCCTCGCCTTTGGGCTATCTTAGGCGGACCCACAAACTCAAGAAGATGTTCGCGGAGATCGGGGAGAACTGCTATATCGAGCCCCCTCTTTATTCTTCTTGGGGCTGCAGCCACGTCCATTTCGGGAAAATGGTTTATGCCAACTTCAATCTCACGCTCGTGGATGATGCCGCGATCTACGTTGGGGATGGCACGATGTTCGGACCTAATGTCACCCTTTGCACGGCCGCTCATCCGCTCCATCCCGAAGTAAGGGGCCTAGGCATCCAATACAATCTTCCGATCCATATCGGCAAGAATTGCTGGATTGGGGCTGGGGTCATCGTTCTCCCTGGCGTCACGATCGGCGATGGCGTCGTGATCGGGGCGGGTTCTATCGTCACGAAAGACATTCCTTCCCTCGTCGTTGCGGTCGGTTCGCCTTGCAAGGTCCTGCATGCGATTACGGAAATGGACCGCTCGGTCTATAACCACGGGCAACCCGTGCCGCCCGAATTTCAGCATAAAGGGGGATGACCATGGCCCAGGTAGAACACGTTTGCCTCGCTTGCGCGGACATCGAGAAAGAAAAAGCTTTCTATGCCACGTATTTCGATTTCGTCGCTAACGGAAAATATCATAATCTCGAGTCGGGGTGGGAGAATTACTTCCTTTCGCCTAAGGGCGGGGGCGTCCGCATCGAGCTATTGCACCACAAGGGGATTGCCGCTAGGGCCAAAAAAGAGCTTTCGTCCGGCCTTGCCCATTTCGCCCTTTCGCTAGGAAGCGTCAAGGCAGTCGATGCGAAAGCCACTCAGCTCAAGAAGGCGGGCTATCTTATCCTTTCAGGCCCTCGGAAGACGGGGGATGGCTACTACGAAGCCGCCTTTCTCGACCCTGAAGGCAACAAGGTCGAAATCACGATTTAGCGCCAATCGTCCTTTCCTTTTTCCTCGCTGGCCGTAAAATGAATCGCGGAGGCAATCATGAAAGAAAAAACCATAAGAAGAATCCGAGCTTTCTCAAAAGACCGGGATTATGCCCAGTTTCATTCGCCTGCCAACTTGGCCAAATCGATTTCAATCGAGGCGGCGGAGCTTTTAGAATGCTTTCAATGGGATGAGGAACATTACGATTTGGCTCATGTCAAGGAAGAGTTGGCCGATGTCATCGTCTATTGCGTTGACCTCTGCGATAAGCTTCATCTCGACCCAGACGAGATCGTGAATGCCAAAATGAGCCTTAACGAGAAAAAATACCCCATCTCGAAGGCAAAAGGGAACGCCAAAAAATACACGGAATTGGCCAAAGAGAAGTAGGGTTTCAGTTCTTCTTTAGTTTGCGTTTAGGTTTCCTAAAAAGGGCTTTTTTTCGTCTTTTTTCTAGGTTTCCTTTTTAAAAAATACTTTGATGGATAAATAATTTTTGATGAAAACGTAAGCATAACATCAATTTGCCCCCTCTCGGTCAGATAAGCCGCGCGCTATAATCCTTGCTAGAAAGAAGGGAGCAGCATGTCTCTTTTCAAAAAAAGCATCGCCGAATTCGTTGGAACGCTTGTCCTCGTCGTCATCGGTTGCGGCGTCGCCATCGTCACGTTTAGTCTCAAGAATGACACCGCCTACGTCATCGCGACGGCTTTGGCTTTCGGTCTTTCGATCATCGCCATCGCCTATTCCATTGGCACCATATCGGGCTGTCACATCAATCCGGCCGTTTCTCTCGGGGTTTTGATCTACAACAAAATCACCGGCAAAAAAGGCTTCGGATGGAAGGAATTCGGAGTCTATGTTCTCGCTCAGATTCTCGGCGCTACCGTCGGCGCGCTTCTCCTTGAGCTTATTTTCATGAAATCCGGCCTCACGAATCTTGGCTTGGGCTCTAACGAGGTCCAAGGCTTTCTCACGGATTTCTCGACAAGCAACATCAGCATGGAATCGAAGCTGCTCGGCTTGCTGGTCGAGACGCTGCTCACCTTCGTCTTCGTCTTGGCCATCATCGGCGTTTGCTCGCGGAAGGAATTCGGCCCTCAGGGCGGCGTGGTGATCGGCTTGACGCTGACGCTGGTCCATCTTCTTGGCATCGAGCTCACCGGCACTTCCGTCAATCCGGCTCGCTCGATCGGGCCCGCTCTCATCGCTTTGATGAATGGGGTTACGGAGCCAGCCAAGGAACTTTGGATTTTCATCATCGGGCCGCTTCTTGGCGCGGTCTTGGCTGCCTTGGTTTTCGCCGCTCTTGAAAAAGAGAAGGCCGCCAAAGCCAGCGCTAAAGCCTAAACGTTTAGCGACTATTTGCCGTCAGGGAAACCCGGCGGCTTTTTTTGTCGTCATCGAAGAAAAACGAAAAGAGGACAAATTCCCGTAACCGTTTTCTCGTTTCCTTTTTGCCCGCGAGTGGTAGTATACGAAAGTAATAAGCAAATTATTACAGGCAAGGGTCCAGACGCTCAAGAAAAGAGAGGTTTCATCATGTCAACTTTGGCCATTGAAGGCATGCAGTGGGGCGATGAGGGCAAGGGCAAAATCACGGATTACTACGCCGCGCAAGCGGAAGTCGTGGTGCGCTCTCAGGGCGGCGACAACGCTGGCCACTCGATCGTTCATAAGGGGCATCGTTATGCCCTTCGTTTGCTTCCTAGCGGCGTCTTCAATCCCTCGGTCATTAACGTCCTCGCAGACGGAATGGTCATCAATCCGTCGGCTTTATCCGGCGAGATTGAGGGCTTAAAGGCCGAAGGAGTCACCGATTTCCATCTTCTCATCTCGAACCGCGCTTCGATTCTGCTGCCTTACCATATCGCTTTGGATCGTGCTCGCGAAGAGGCTTTAGGCAAAACCAAAATCGGAACGACGGGGCATGGCATCGGGCCTTGCTACGAGGATCGGGCTTCTCGCATCGGCGTCGAGATGGGCGATCTCTTGTATCCGGAATATCTTCATGAGCGTTTAGCGGCGGCTTTGCAAATAAGAAACCGCGAGCTTTCTTTGTATGACGTCAAGCCTTTCGATCTCGAAGAGGTCTATGAGGGCCTTCTTGAGGAATCCAAAGGTTTGCTGCCCTATATCACCGACACTTCCTCCTTTTTGCAGAAGTGCCTCCGCGAGAAGAAGAAGATCCTCTTCGAAGGGGCCCAAGGGGCGATGCTTTGCCTGACCCACGGAACGTATCCCTTCGTGACCTCTTCCTCGCCTTTGGCGACCGCGATTCCCTTGAATACCGGCCTCCCGCTTAACGCCGTCACGAACATCGTTGGCATCGTCAAGGCTTATTCCACGCGCGTTGGCGCGGGCCCTTTCCCGAGCGAGCTCGATCCTTTAGAAGCGTCGCTGATCCGGGAACGGGGCCATGAATACGGCACGGTCACGAAGCGCCCGCGGCGCATTGGCTGGATCGATACGGCCGAATTGCGCTATACCGCTTCGATCTCTGGCGTTCACTACATCGCGATCATGCTCTTGGATGTCCTTGGCGCGGTTTCCGAAATCCGGATCGTCACAAAGTATCTCATCGATGGCCAGGAAATCGATTATATGCCGGCCACCTTGAGCGAATACGAGAAAGTCAAACCGGTTTATGAGACTTTGCCTTCCTGGACGGAGGATATCTCAGGCGTTACGACGTACGAGGCCTTGCCTCTTAACGCCAGACGCTATGTCGAAGAAGTCGAGAAACTGACGGGGCTAGAAGCCATCATCATTTCGGTTGGGGCGGATAAAGACGCCACGATTCTTAGAAAGGAAATCTTTCGATGATTGAGCGTTACCTCACGAAGAAGATGAAGAATCTTTTCTCCGACAAGTCCCGCTTTGACGCTTATTTGGAAGTGGAGATCGCTTCTTTGGAAGGTTGGAATGCCCTTGGGGTCGTCCCGTCAAAAGATCTCGCTGCCATCAAGAAAAACGCGAAAGCCGACCCGAAACGCATCGCCGAGCTCGAGCTCATCACCAAGCATGACGTCGTGGCCTTCACGCGCCAAGTCAGCGAAACCCTCGGAAGCGAAAAGAAGTGGATCCACTATGGCCTTACCTCGACCGATGTCGTCGATACGGCGCTAGGCCTCCTTTATAAAAAGGCCGACGACGTGATCGCGAAGGATTTTACCGATTTGATCGCCGCGATTTCCGCGAAGGCTCTTGAGTATCGTGAGACCCCTTGCATCGGGAGAACGCATGGCATGCACGCCGAGGTGACGTCCTTTGGCCTCAAGTGGGCCAATTACTATGACGAACTGAAGCGCGACGAAAGCGAATTCCTCGCGCACCGCCGGCTGATTGAATGCTGCAAACTCTCGGGGGCTTTAGGCAACTACGCCAATATCGACCCCCGCGTCCAAGACGCTGCGGCCGTGCGGCTAGGTTTGACGTCCGCCTCCGTGGCCACTCAGGTTCTGTCGCGGGATCGCCATGAAGAATACGCGGCGACCCTCACGATCACCGCCTCGACTTTAGAGAAGATCGCCCTTGAGATCCGAAACCTGTCGCGAACCGAAGTCGGGGAAGTCGAAGAAGGCTTCTCCAAAGGCCAGAAAGGCTCTTCGGCGATGCCCCAGAAGCGGAATCCGATCGCAAGCGAGAACATTTGCGGGGCCGCGAGGATGATGCGTGGCTACCTTATTCCGATTCTTGAGGATAATGCGCTTTTCCATGAGCGGGACATTTCCCATTCGTCGGTGGAGCGCGTGGCTTTCATCGACATGATCGAGCTTTTTGACTATATGATGGTTCGCCTTACCGAAATCGTCGCCACGCTTGCGGTCTTCCCGGCCAACATGGCCAAGAACATCGCCCTCACCCATGGCGCGGTCTATTCGCAGCGCGTCTTGAACGCTTTGATCGCGAAAGGCCTCAGCCGCGAAGAAGCCTATGACCTCATTCAGCCTTTGGCCATGGCCGCGGCGCAAGGTGGGGAGGACTTCCTCGTTTCGCTTAGCCTAGACCCCCAAATCAAAAAACTCCTTTCGCCCCAAGAACTGAGATCTTTATTCGACAACGCTTATTATTTGAAAAACGTCGGCTTCATTTATCGCCGTTTGGGCTTAATCAAATAAGCAAAGTGGTCTATACTTCCCTCCGGTGCCCCAATAGCTCAACTGGATAGAGTACCAGACTTCGAATCTGAGGGTTGCGGGTTCGACTCCTGCTTGGGGCGCCATTCATTTATGGATTTTTCTTCCGCTCTTGCGCGTCAGATTTCGTCCCATCCTCTTCTCAAAAGCGAGGATTTCTTAAAGTTAGCCTACCAAGCCGCCTATGGAAGCGAGCATCTTGTAGCCTCACCGGATTCGGCGCAGGCTTTTTTTGACGAAGAATACCAGAAAGTCAAAGAAGCCAGCCTCCCTTTGTACGAAGATATCGGAAACGGTTCCGTTCGGGTTAACCTTGCCTCCTGGAAGCAAGAAAAGCTCCCTTCTCAAGACTTATTCAGCCTTTTTCTCAAAAGCGCTTCGGCCCAGGCGGCCGGCGATTGCCTTTTTCCGAAGTACCTCGCCCACATCGGAAAACTCGCTTCCCTCAGCCAAGCTCCTTTGAGTCTCAAGGAATGGGAAGGCGCGGTGGCTCTTTACCAAAAAATGGGGGGCGGCCCCCTCCATCATAGCGGGGCTTACACCCACGCCTACGACCCCCATTATCGGGTGGTGAGGAAATCCCTCCTCAAAAGGTATTTGGCCTCGATTAAGGGAAAACCCGCCCGAAAGAAGAGTCCTGTCCTAACGACTAAGCGGCTGATCCTGCGGCCTTTTGAGGAACGCGACCTCGATCCCCTCCATGCCTGGTGCTCCTCGGCGAATGTCACGAAGTGGCTTCAGTGGTGGCCCCATCGCAATAAGGACGTGACCTCCCGCCTCCTTAAAAAGTGGATCAAGACCAAACGGAATTATGCGTGGGCTTTGGATATGAACGGCGAAGCCATCGGAGAAATCGAAGTGATCAAAGATCTCCCGAAAGGGGGCTTTGAGGTCGGCTATCTTCTGGCCGAGAAAGCTTGGAGGGAGGGCCTTATGAGCGAAGGGCTTTCCAAAGCTTTGCGGTATCTTTTTGACGAAGGGGGATACCGCTTCGCCGATGCCGAAGTCGATGAGCGGAATCTCCCCTCCTTGCGTTTGCTCCAGAAGCTGGGTTTCAAAGCGTTTTCCCAAAAGAAAGCCTTTGTTGGCAAAAAAGGAAGCGAAACCTCGCTCATTTGCCTGCGTCTCGAGAAGAGCGATTTTCGTTTTTGAAAACCTTTTTTTCTCGATTTACTGATTTCGCTAAAATTTATCGATTAGGCCAATAACAAAGGATAGGTCTTGTTTTTTCGATGCTCCCGCTTCTTGTAGAAGCGCATTCATGAGCACTAAGACTTTCACAAAAAACATTTATGGATATAATCAACGTGCAGGAAGCGAGCGATTTCATCACCATGATTCTTAAAACGAGAGCCATTCGAGACAAGAAACTGCAGCCCACGGCGGCCCCTTCTGAGAAGGCAGAGGTCCCGGAGTTTATTTTCCTTCCGGTCACCAATGCGCGATGCGCGACTGCCGAGGTGTTCGTCAAACCCGGCGATCCCGTGGCTATTGGCGAGCGGATCGGCCTTCGACACGCCCCCTATTTCGACCAGCCGATCCATGCGACCGTTTCCGGCACTTTCGTGGGCCTTGAGAAGCATGGGTATCGGAATGGGAAAATTCTCGATTACCTCAAGATTCATAACGATTTCAAAGAGACGATCGATCCTTCGATTAAGGAAAGAACCCCCGAAGAAATCGCCAAACTTACCCGCGAGGATATGGCCGCTATCCTCAAAGAGGATTCCTTGGTAGGACTCGGCGGTTCCTCTTTCCCGACTTATGTCAAATTCCAGACCAACCGTCCTATTAAAACGATCCTTCTCAATGGCATTGAATGCGAGTCCTTTCTTACCGCTGATCAGCGTCTTTTGCTCGAGCATCCCGCGGATCTTATCGCTGGCATCAAGCTTCTTCAGCAAGCTTTTGGCTGCCACGACGCCCGCATTTGCGTTAAAAAGAAGCATAAGGAGATTTTCGCAGTCTATGCGAAAGTCTTAGCCGCTTATCCCAATAGCGGCATCACCATGGTCAAAGTCGAGAACTTCTATCCGCAAGGCTGGGAGATCGCGATGATCCAAAAGGCTACGGGAATCAAAGTGGCGGTGGGCCATTTGCCTAGCGAATATGGCATCGCCAACTTTAATGTCTCGACCGCGGTCGGCATCTACTACGCCATCCGATACAATCGTCCCGTCGATGAGCGATATGTTTCGATTGTCGGCGATGGCATCGTGACGCCTAAGACTTTCATCGCCAGGGTGGGGACCCCCATCAAGTTCTTTATCGATAAATGCGGCGGCTATAAGGATCCGAAGATCCCCAAGGTCTTCATCATCGGCGGTCCGATGATGGGCTCTTCGGTTCCGAACGACGATGTCATCGTTACGAAAACCGTGACGTCGGTCCTTGTCATGAACGAGCGGAAGTACTTGGAAGAGCCCTGCATCCGGTGCGGAAGCTGCGTTCTTAGCTGCCCGGTGGGCATAGAGCCGGTCCAAATCATGAACGCGATGCGCCAGACCCCGGTCGACAAGGCCAAAGTCAAAGCGCTCAATCCGCTGATTTGCATCGAATGCGGTCTTTGCACCTATAGTTGCACCTCGAAGATCCCGTTGCTGGAATACGTGAGGCGAGCCAAAGTCGTGGCTAAATTGCCGTAACACTTATGGAAATCATTAAAGAAGCCTCGCCGCATATTCGCCGTCGTGACACCCTTGACGGGATGATGACGGATCTGATCATCGGGTTGTCCCCGGTCCTCGCTTTCGCTTTGGTCGTTTATCAGTTTGCGGCCGTCCGCAACCTTCTTGTTTCGGTTGCCACGATGGTTTTGGCCGAGTTCGTTTACGTTTTGATCATGAACCGCCTTCCCAAAGACGGAAAGAAGCATGCGCTGAAGGAAAAGTTCCTTTATGGCTGCTCCCACTACAAATTAAGCAATTTCCTTGTGCCGACCGTGAGCGGCCTTCTTTACGGCCTTATCACCCCGGCTTGCTTCGCCAACGTTTGGAATGGAAGCTATTGGACCGTCGCCAATCCTTATAATCCCTTGACCGATGGCTACGCCTATTTCGTCCTCGTGGCCGGCGCCTTATTCGGCTTGGTGATCGGAAAGCTCGTCTTCGGCGGGACCGGGCACAATATCTTCAACCCGGCGGTCGCTGGCTTCGTCTTCGCCAAGGAATGCTTTGGCTCCCGCTATCGGGTTGCTTCCTTTTTCGACAATTACGCCAATAACATCACCGATGTCCAGACGGGCGCCACTTTCTTGAATGGCTCCTATTCCACCTCGAGTTCTTATACGAACTATAGCCTTTTGGATCTTCTCCTCGGACGGGTCCCTGGCTTGATGGGCGAAGTCTGCAAGGTCGCGATCCTCCTTGGCCTCGTCTATTTGCTCCTCCGCCACACGATCGATTGGCGGATCACGGTTTCCTTTTTGGGAACTTTCGTCTTCCTGATGTTCTTCGCCGGAATCATCGTGAACGCGAAGAACGCCTCCATCGGCGTCTTCCAATTCCTCGGATACCAGGTCTTAAGCGGCGGCGTTCTCTTCGGAGCCGTCTATATGGTCACGGACCCCGTGACCTCGCCGATGACGAGCCCAAGCCGGGTTCTTTATGGCGTCATCATCGCCACTTCAACGGTTTTGATCCGTTTGCTCGGAAGGAGCGACTACGTCCACGAGGGCATGGCCTTCTCGATCCTCATCGGCAATATGTTCGCGCCGGTGCTGGATTACTATAAGTGGTCCTCGAGCAAGTTTGTCCTCAAGAACATCCTTCCGATCGTCGCGGTTCCGCTCTTGGCACTGCTTGTCCTTTTATGGGCTTTGGGCGTGACGCTTCCGATCGTCACGGTCGGCAGTGGCAGCGGATCGACCTCATCGGCGCCGGACACAAGCGCTGGGGGCACCGCGAAAGCCCTTGCCACTGGCATTCCTCTTCTTCGAGGCTTGTTATGATTTTGTCTTCTTTCGAACGGAAAAGGATCCTTCTTGTTGGGGGGACCCTTTCTCTCATTGGGGGGATCGCAGCCTTATTGATCGGAGCTGCCAACGCTTTGACCGCCCCCGTTATCGCCGCTAACGATTTAGCGGCTCAAGAAGCCGCCATGAAGTCGGTTTATAGCGCCTATGCCTCTGCCGGCGATCCTATTACCATCCATGGGGCGAGTTATGTCACGAAATATTGGGTCGCTTATGACGCCAAAGAGAATGAATTAGGCTATATCTACCGGGCCAATGGCAAGAACAAATATGGTTCGATTGCGTTTCTCGTCGGAATCCATGGGGCTTCCGCAGCTCCGATCTTGGGCAAAATATCCCTCATCACCGATACCGAAACCTTCAAGGAAAAATTGGAAGACGGTTATGTCGATCCTTATAACGCTAATCCAGCCGCGAATCTCGAGAACACAAAGTGCGGGGCCACCCACGGGGCGACGCTCATCCGCGACATGGTGAAAGAGGCCAAAGGCGTTTACAACGGCTCCGTCGTCGTGACCTTCACCAATTCTTCTGGCTCTTCCTACACGCCGGGAAGCGTGAGTTATTCCTCTTCGGACGGGAGTTCCGGCGGCTCTTCTTCCTCGAGCCCCGACGCCAGCGCCGGCGGAACGACCAAATAAAGGACATTTATGGATAACATTAGACGCAGTCAGCATAAAGAATCCTTCATTGCCGGGATTATCCGGAATAACCCCCTTTTCGTCATGGTTTTGGGAACCTGCCCCGCCCTCGCCATCACGACGAGCGTCGAAGCGGCATTCGGAATGGGATTGCTTTTCGCTTTCGTCCTGATCGGCTCCAACGTTTTGATTTCGCTGCTCCGCAATATCATCCCAGAAGAGATCCAAACCCCGTCCTACATCGTCATCATCGCCACTTTCGTCACGGTCGTGAAGATGTTCACCAGCGCTTTTCTGCCGGCTTTATATAATTCCCTGGGCGTGTTTCTGTCTTTGCTCGTCGTGAACTGCATCGTTTTGGGGCGCGCCGAGGCCTTCGCCAACCAAAACGGGGTTTTCGATAGCTTTCTCGATGGGGTCGGGAATGGCATCGGCTACACGTTGGCGCTCCTTGTCATCGCCCTTCTTCGCGAAGTCATCGGCACGGGTTATCTCACCTTTGGCGAGATCTTCTCGTTCTTGCCTTATCTCCGGCTTCCGATCCTTAAAGCCTTGGATGGCTCTTATGATTACTCGATGAGCTTGTTTGCCTCGCCGACCGGCGGCTTCATCGTCTTCGGCTTGCTCATGGCCTTATTGCAGCTTAAGAATAACCGGGCAAAAGCCGCCGCTCGCAAGGAAGCGATCGCGAAAGCCCAATTGGCGGCGAAGGAAGGAGCCTAATCCATGACCGCATATAACTTTTTGGTGGCTTTCCTTCTGGCCGTCTTCACCGATTTGCTGGTGGATAACGTTTTGCTTTCGCGGTTCTATGGGATTTGCTCCTTCCTTGGGGTGGGCAACCAAGTCAAGAGCGCGGTCTCGATGGGTGTGGCGGTCACGATCGTCATTGTCTTATCCGCGGCGATCTGCTGGCCGATCTATTATTTCGTTCTCGTCCCGGCCGGCCTTTCTTTTTTGGACACCCTTGTTTATATTCTCGTCATCGCTTCGTTAGTGCAAGCGGTGGGCTTATTCATCAAAAAGAAATCCCCGACTCTCTATAAGAACTTAGGGATCTATCTTCCCTTGATCACCACGAACTGCGCGGTTTTGGGGGTCGTCCAATCCAATACGGATTCCGGAATCTTGGCCGGGCAGACCATGGCGGAGAACTTTGGCTTCTCGATGGCGAACGCGATCGGGACGAGCTTGGGCTATCTTCTCATGATTTTCGTTTTTGCCTGCATCCGCAGCCGCCTAGAAACGTATGACGTTCCCAAGGCGTTTAAGGGCATTCCGATCGCTTTGATCACGGCCGCTCTCATGGCGATGGCCGTCATCGGGCTGGCGGGGTTAGGAAACTAAGATGGACCGCTTAGGCTACATTCTTCTAACCGTGGGTATCATCGGGATTCTCATCACGCTTTTTTTCGTGACCTTCGTGGCTTACCGGAAAGCCCCGGTGCCGAAAGGCTGCGAGAAACTTCCAAGCGTTGAGAACTGCGCGAAATGCAGCCTCGGCGAGGGTTGCTCGGTCAATATCTACGCGAAGAAAGAAGGGCCGAAGAAATGAACTATCTCTATATCCTTTGGGGCGTCCTCATTTTAGCGGGTTTAGGCCTTTTATTCGGGATTGTCCTCACGATCGCTTCGATCTTCTTCAAAGTGGAGGAGGATCCGCGGATCGCCGACGTCGAAAAAATGCTTCCGAACGCCAATTGCGGGGCTTGCGGGTATGCGGGCTGCCATGCCTTGGCGGAGGCCCTCGTCAACGGGGAGGTCACGAAAGTCTCGACCTGCAAAGTCGGGAAGGCGGACAAGAACTTCAAACCGATTCTCGATTATCTTTCGACGCATCCGGGCAAAGACGGGAAAACGCTTCATCCTACTCTTTAGGAGAAGGATTCCGTATAATTTGGCTTATGAAGAAAAAAGCGGTGGTTTTGCTCGCGGGTCTCTTGGTTCCTTTTTGCAGCGGCTGCGCTTCGATTTCCGCTTCTTCCTCAAGCTATCCTTCTGGCCTTTATTATGCTTTCGATACGACGGTCACGGTCAGTCTTTACGACGGAACGAATGCCATCCTTGACGAAATCGGGGGCTATCTCAGCGAATTCAGCGGCTTGACCGATGCGTTTACGGTGCCCTCTTCAGGGCAAACCACGCTTTACACGCTGAATCACACCAACGCGGAAATCACGGTCCCCGCCGAATTGGCGGGCATCCTTTCCTACGCCCTCGAAATGGAACAAGAAACCGATGGCTACTTTAATCCGCTGATTGGGAATCTGGCCGTTTTGTGGAAAGACGGCATCGAAGCCGCCGTGCCTTGCGTTCCTGCCCAAAGCGCCATCGCGGCCGCGCTCCAAGAAATGAAGGCCTCTTCGTTGATCGTGAACGGCGACAAGGTCAGGCGGAGCGGGAGCGCGACCATTGATTTAGGGGCCATCGCCAAGGGCTATTCGTTGCGTAAGGTCTTAGCGATCCTGGAAACGAATAATGTCCAATCCTACTTCGTTAATGCCGGATCTTCCTCGATGATCATGGGCAAAAAGCCCTCGGGCGATGGGAAGTGGCGGATTGGCTTCAACGTCGGTTCGGGCAAAGCCACCCCCGCGGTTTTGACCTTGGCGTCTTCGGCGATGGGCACGAGTTCGGACACCGAGCAAGGGGCCGTGATCGAGGGCAAGGCCTACACCCATATCGTCAATCCTTTCACCGGTTCCGCCTTAGCGTCTTATGTCCTCGCTTCGGCGGTCAATCCCGATCCGGGGCTGGATGACGTGATGTCGACCTGTTTCTTCCTTATGGGCGAGACCATCGCGAAGACCTATGCGGAAAAAATGAATCTGGGGTACTGCTTCTATGACGGAAGCGCCTTTACCCACTCCTCCGGTTTGGAGGTGACGCTCAATTAATCGCGCCGGCCCATTCTTTAAAAAGCACTTCTTCGATATTCTCACCGGCGTGATTCTTTTGCTCGCCACCGCGGGGCTAATGACGTATTACCTGTGGCCTCAGGCGCAAACTTCGATCGAGGCTACGGTCTACCATAAATCCGATTTGCTTTGGGATCTCGATTTGTCCAAAGAGACCTCGGAGCGGACTTTCAAGATCAACGGGACCCATACGGAACTCACGGTCGGCGTGAAGAAAAACGCGATTGCGATCCTCAAGAGCGGTTGTCCGAACCAATACTGCGTGGAGGAAGGCTACGTTTCTTCCCCCCATCGTTCCATCATCTGCGCCTATAACGACATCTATATCTTTTTGGAGGGCACGTCAGACATCGACGTGATTGCCGGATGAACCTCGTCCATCGGATGACCTTGATGGCCTTCTTTCTCGCGATGGCGGTGGTTCTAAGCTATGTCGAGGGCTTTATTCCCTTTTGGCTTCCTGGCGTCAAACCTGGCCTTGCGAACGTCGTCATCGTGATCATCATCTACGACTTTAGTTGGTATGACGCGCTTTTGGTCGACGTGGGAAGGGTTTTCCTCGCTTCCTTGCTTCGGGGCGACATCTTCGAGATGCCCTTCTGGATGTCCTTGGCGGGCGCTTTATGCTCTTTGGCCGTCATGCTATTGGCCAAATTCCTTTTGCGGAGACTCACGGTTTATGGCGTTTCGCTACTGGGGGCCTATTTCCATTCTTTGGCGCAGGTCTTCGTCGCAGTTTTCTTCGTGGGGAGCTGGACCGTCTTCTACTATTTCCCTTTCATCGCTTTTATGAGCATTCTCACGGGGTTAGTCACGGCCCTAGTTGCCGATCGCATCATCCACAGCCATCTTTTGGACCATCCGAAAGGGCTCATGGAAGCCCCTAAAAAGATCGATCCTTAAGGAAAGCAAAAACTTATTGAGAAGCCCTGCCGCCTTGACTATAATTATCACGCCCGTGTTCTAGCGGGTTTCTGGGACTTTAGCTCAGCTGGGAGAGCGCGTGCTTTGCAAGCATGAGGTCGGGGGTCCGAGTCCCCTAAGTTCCACCAATAGACGACAATGTGGCTGAGTAGCCCAGCTGGTTAGAGCAGCCGGCTCATACCCGGCATGTCGAGGGTTCGAATCCCCCTTCAGCCACCAAATGGAATAAACCTCCGATTATGTCGGGGGTTTTATTATTATATATGCGAAATATATTTGGAATGTGTCGTTTTCTCATTTATTCTCGTCCTTTTTTGCGGTGGCTTCCCCACCGATGATCCTGTCGAGTTTCTCTGCCTGGTCTTTCGCCGTCCGCGCCCCCGTGCCAATAGACGTTCATCGTCACGTCAAGGGGGATCTCCCAAGTTCGTCGAAAAGGGCCTTTGACCTCCGGCGTTTTGGCCATGGACCTCCGCCACGTGGTGTTCGTGTGGCGCATCTCGTGGATCGCTATCCTTGGCAGCCCCTTCGCCCATCGCCATGCGCGCCTTTAGGCATCGTGCAATCGTCGTCTCGCCAAGAGGCGCGTTCTGCCCGAAGAACACGAAGGACTTTTCCGTCGCCTCCGGGTATTCCTCTTTTAGTTCCTTGAAATTCTTTCCCATGGTTTCGGACAGAGTTATCTTCCGGAAGCCATTTTTTGTCTTCGGCGTGATGATCTCGCTGCGGCGTTGCGTTGGGTCGTGACGAAGCCCCCATCGAGATGGCCGTCCATCCACATCAGGTCGCGCAGCTCCCCGACGCGGCATCCTGAAACAAGCGCTCATGCGAAGAAAAGCCACCATTTGTCCTGAGACGGGAACGTGGCGGGAAATCGCTTCATCTCCTCAA
>CAVRMZ010000064.1:0-4929 GCA_963722445.1 uncultured Bacilli bacterium
CAAGCATAACCGTAACATTGATGAAGAACCCTTCAAACTGTTTGAAGCCGTTCGTCAGGCGCCCGTTTTGAGCAGGGTTCATCGTTAACATCCCGCGCCAAAGCACCCGTCCGAAGAGAAGTAAACAAAAGGCCCGGCCCAGCAGACCTGGGCGCGTGGCGGATATGGCAGTACGTTCTATTCCCATCCAATTGCGTCCGTGGACCCTATCATCACGACAAGGAGCCAATTGAACTTTGGATGGTTCATGCACTGGAAGAAAATCCGCCGGCAATACCCAAGCCAGTAGAGTGGTTCTTACTGACAACGATCAAAATTACTTCGGCTGAGGATGCCGAAAAGTGCTTGCGATGGTACGTTTTGCGTTGGCGTATCGAGGACTGGCACCGAGTACTCAAGTCCGGTTGTCGTATCGAGGATCTTGCGCACGAAACCGCTGAACGTTTGCGCCGGGCAGTTGCTATTAACCTTGTCATTGCCTGGCGGATCATGCTGATGACCCTGATGGGAAGAGAAACTCCGGAACTGCCTGCTGAAGTTCTGTTCTCAGATGTCGAATTAAAAACCTTGCGGGCCTATGCTAAAAAAAAACGCTTGACACCGCCCTTGTTGCTCTGTGACGCGGTGACGATTAGTAGCAAAACTTGGAGGATATCTCGGGCGTAAGCAACGATCCGCCTCCAGGGTCATCAAATCATCTGGCAGGGGTACACAGTGCTGCAGTTCATGTGCATGGGTATTGCCCTGCATCGAGGATGGATGAAATTAATTGGGATTACTTATGGGTAAAGGGCAGCCGTAGCCGCCTTCGATCAGAACGCTTTTGCCGTGGTTGATCCGGTAGTAAACAGAGGAGAGATACGATACCCGGCGCTTGTCATTGATGAAGCTCTCTTTTCGTTTCATATCGGTTGATAAACCGCCTTTCGTTGGTGCTTTTCGCAGTCCAGCATAAACGCATTGAACAGGGCCGCGCCGGTTATCTCAACGGGTTGTTTCAACTTGCGCAAATAGCCGTCATACCTTTGCTGGTTGCGCTCATAAACCGTTTTGGCCATGGCTAGAGACAGCCCCTGGCGATGTTTTTCGATCAGCCAGAGCCTGTCGACTACCATGTTTTTTTCCGTTAGAAACCGGCAAATCAACTCCACTTCATTTTCTTTCAGCTTCGGCGCATCACTTCCGACCGGCTTTTCGTACGGCTGCTGGCCGATGGCCTCTCCCAGTAGCACGCCGTCTTTTTTATGTTCGAAGATCAAAAGCTTGTCATCCACAGGGGATACGGATACGATCGTACTCCGGCTGCGACTGAATTTCTCGGCGCCGACCACCACGACATATTTCCGGTTTCGGAAGGTAATGAGCCCCTTTACCGACACCGTGGCTTTTACTTTTTCAAAGCCGTATGGGATCAGCTCTTTCACATGCTCCGGTGAAAACGACATCGTCGGCACCGCCGCAAGATACGCCTCAAGCATTTGCGCAGGTATCCATGACTGGGTGGTACCATCGACGCTGAAGAAATGTTTCGAATCGTTATGCTCCCGTCGGTAAGCCTCGATCATGCCGCTTTCCCTTAGCTCGCGAAGGCAGATATTGAGATGGGTGACCGTGATTTTGGACTTTTTGCCGTTTTTGAAAAGATAACCGGGCTCTGTTTTAACGATTCTTTTCTCGAACGCCTTGATGATCCGGATTTCGAAATTATGCACACTTCGGTGGGAGGATTCCAGGTGGGCCTTATCCTTGGCGGCGGCCTGTCCGTGCAAAATCGGCTTCAAAATAAAATCCGCTCGGGAACCGAATGTGCGGCAATTGAGCGCACGGATCACCCGCTGAAGGTTTAGAAATCCGCCCGCTTTATCCGGTCGCAGGCGGATCTTTTTTTGCGGAAAACGGCGTGCTCAACAAAAATTCGTTGAATATGTCGATGGCGTTTTCGCTGCTTTCGGGAAAATAGGCGTTCAGGGCGAACATGTAGCGCGAGCCGGTGTCATAGGTTTCGATCAGGCGCGGCTTTTTCCAGCAACCTGCGTCATTTACGATTTTGATGTAAGAAAAAACACAGCCATCCATCTGCACCAGAGCGAACACGTCCTCGTTCTTGAAGGCATAAGGCGGCGGCTCTTCATCGAAATCAGGCTTATGAAGATAGATCCCGAGATTTTCTTCCTTGACAAGGCGACGCAAGGCCGAGAGGGAAATCTTTTTGTGGAACTCCTCTTCGAGCCAGTGATGATACGTTTTGATCTTGCGCGCCTTTTGGGTGATGAAGATAAAGCTCGGGTCGTCAGGATCGCTGGATGCTTTGAGCATTTCGGTAAATCGTCTTTTGACCTGTTCGCACAAGACCCGCTTGCGGCCGCTGGCCTTACGTCCCTCCATGATGCCCTCGCCGGCAAGCAGCAGGGGCTTGGGAATAATGCCGGTCTTTTTGTAGCGGTCCATATAGTACTTTTTTGCTCTGCGTTTCGCAGGACCGGTCTTATCCATGATTTTCTTGTGCAAGAAAATGAGAAACCGGTCATCCTGAGGTAATTGATCCATGACGCCTTTCAGCCTTTCGCGACGATCTTTTCCTTCATCACCTTAAGCCAGAAAAGACCCGCCTCTCGGGAGGTGGCACGCCATCCGTCCTCCGCGGCCAGGCTGATCTGTTTCAACATGGCCATGACCGCCTCATTGTAATCGGGGCTGATGATTTGGGTCAGATCGATTCGTTCTTTTCCCTTGTTCGCGAACTTTCCCACAAAGCATCCGATGTTTCGGGCGTTCAACTCCAGGCCCGTCGAGAGAAAATCGCTCCATAGCTTTCTTTGCTCCGCCGGATCGAGTTTGCACAGAGGCCGCAATTGGGCCTCGTTTTCCGGCAACACATCCCCAATTGGGGACAAATTGTCGATTACACTTGATGCCTCGATCAGTCGATAAGCATGAGATCTTCCCATGTCCCAACGCTTTTTGACGTATTGCTCGAAACTCTCGCACATAGACTCGCTGTAGAGCCGCTTATCCCGGATCTCGCCGAGCGCCTTGCCGAGCTTGTAAAAACTGCGCTCGCTCTGATTCGATCACCATCTCCAGCATCGTCAAACGATTTTGCATTACCGCGCCCCTATACCCGCGAGCAGTTGCGAAAGATCCCTTTTTGATTTGAGCAGACCTTTTAAAAACGTGGCGCTATCCAAAAACTCGATCTTTTTGACCTCCATCGTGATCTCGATGGTATTGAAGTTCATTTCACATCGAAAACAGCGGGCCAGGTTGGTCGCGGGCTTGGTCGACGTTTGAAATTCATTGCAGATCGGGCAAAGAAATCGAAAGACACCCTCGCTGGTCTTGGCGGGAATCGAAAGCACGTCCTTGATCAAAAGATCGATGGGAATCTTATTGCGCAGTTCAAACAACTCTTCGGCTGAAAACCGTCTTTTCATGTCAATTCTCCTATGGGTTTCTTAAAAAGCCCTCACACGGCTTGATGAACACGCCCGGGGCCGTACCCGCGACGAGGAAATTGGCTCAAAACGACCCCCCATCGGCCACAAAAACGGCAATGGTCCCAGCCACCGGGTTGAAACGATACGCGATTCGCATTTCTGGAGGGCATTTTATACCTTGACACCGGCGGTGTTGAAGCTTGATCATCCATCTTTTTTAATCCGGCCTGGTTATTTTCCTTGACGGCGGCGGTTTTCGCCGAAACGATGCGCGCGTCTGCCCTTTTCGGTTTGGCGGTAGCGACGCTGAGCCTCTTGATGAGAACAACGGCGGGCGGATTTCCGGCATCTGTTGCCACAGTATGCTTGGCCGCGAAAGCACCTTCGGCAGATACAAAAGCGGGTGTTACAGAAGCGGCATGTGATAAAAACCAGAAACAAAAATCCAGCCTTGCAAACCACCGGAAGCCGCTGTAGATTAAAAACACGTAGATTGGGCTTCCGGTCTTGTCCCGAGGTTCAACCCTAAAAGCCCGAAACGGCAATTTCGGGCTTTTTCCTTCTTGAAAATAGATCGATATTCAGGCGATTGAAACCTCTTTATGGTGTTCCCATAGCTTAATCGCCCTCCGGGCTTCAAAAAAAGATCTGTGGGTCAAAGAACCGGTAATAAAAATCAGAGCAATAGGTCTCTTTCCCAAATCGGAAATAGCCAGGGGCCGCTGGATATCGGCAATGTCTTTGGGTCGGCGCAGGTGAAAAGCGGCGGGGTTGGCAGGGTCCGCGGGGTCGGCGGGGTAGGGTAAAGCCAGGGGCGGGGTATGGCTGCGGGGTTGCGGGATATGCGGGGTCTCTTATCCGAGCGTTACACTATTTTGTTACGACAAGACAAATAAGCGTTACACTATTTGAATCTTACCACCGGCTGATCAAGTTGAGCCGAACATATTATGCAATGTTGGGGATAATGATGGACGGTATCATCGGCTTTCGGTCTTTCTGTACGCCCAAATCCTTGAGACCCAGGTTGGCGCCCCGCATTGCGCTTGACGCTGTCATCGGATTCTTCCGGATCTTTTTGATCTGCTGAGCTTTTAGTAGTATCGGTGCGCTGATCGCTGTCGTTGCCAACACTTTTACCATCTTGTTTTTGAACCCCTTTGTTGCTTTGCTCAGGCTTTTCCGATGCTTTCTTGCTCTTATATGGACTATCTGTTGAAGGTGGCCTGGAGCTGTTGCTTGAATCCTGGTTCACACGCTCATACAGATCAATACAAAAATCTCGCAATCTCAAAGCCAGCACGATCAAGTCCGACTTATTCATCTTGCTGAGGGACTCTGCGCTGATCTGATTCAAGTCATCCGGGTTAAATCGCTTTTTCATATCTTTGGCTTTCCAGATATGAATCGATTTGTCCTCGGTAAAAATTACATCCCCTTGGTTATTTCTTTGGGGGGGGGTGAATTGACTTTACGACGGTGCACACCGCTA
>CAVRMZ010000065.1:0-50152 GCA_963722445.1 uncultured Bacilli bacterium
CCGCCGCGCTGGACGAGGTTATCCCCCGGCGGGCTCAGGCCAGCTGCCGCGCCAGCGTCGTGAGCGGAAGGCCCACCTCCCGCACGGCCCAAAAGCACAGGAGGCTCCGGGCGGTCACCTTCCGGCGCTGGTGCCCTGCGGCCACCACTTCTCGCGGGTCCAGGTGGCAGAGCTGCGCCACCCGCTCGACCACCTGCTCGACTCCAAGTCACGAAGTTCGACCGGCGCACCCGATCCGTCCGGGACCCTCACGGGGATAATCAAAAACGATTTCGAGATAAACGGCCGCCAACAGCGTCCACGCTAAGCCAAGGTTGAGCGGAAGGGCCCACGAACGTTTGCCCCATTTATGATTAAAGCCGGCCGCCACGACGAAGCTCGCAGGAACGGCCCATACAAAGATAAGCCAAGAATTCCAAGGCTTGCTTTGCCAACTCGGGACGATATGAAAACCAATATAAACGACGGCCGCAACGGTCCAAACAAAAACGATGCCTAATAATGCTGTAGCGATTTTATTGATTTTCTCTTGAGAAGGATTGCACTTGCCTTTCTCCACAAGCGAAGGCTCGCTTTGGTCATGAATCAAGTAATCAAGGGTTACGCCATAAAACACGGCTAATTCATCGAGAGTGCCTAAATCTGGGATAGCTTCCCCATGTTCCCATTTGGAGATGGATTTATCCGTGTAATTAAATTTCTCCGCCAATTCCCCTTGGGTTAAGCCCCTGGCTTTGCGAAGAGATGCCAGATTATGGCCGACGACAGGTGCTAAATCTTTCATAACTTACTAGGATGATAACCTCCTATAAGCCTCAAAGCAAACCAAGGGGATTAAGAGGGGTAGAAAAGGAGACGCCCCGTTGCGGGCGCCTCCTTTCTTCTTCTCATAATTCGTTAAGTGTTCAAATGGTGAGGTTTAGTCTTTAACGGTTTCGACGGTTTCGACGTCATCGTCCAAGAAAATCGGTCCCTTAGCGGCGACTTCATCAAGAACAAAGCTATACGCTTCTTCTTCATTAGCCACAAGGGTGGATTCATCTTTTTTATTCTTTGATGCAAACATTGATTCCACGCCTCCTTGTTTTCTTTTTTGCGTGAGATCATTAACTTCTGATCTCGCCATCAATATAGAGGACTTAGAATCCCCTGCAAGAGTTATGGATGTGAAATCGTTTTCAGTAAGGGGTTTCAGTAAGGGGTTTCATAAAAAATGCCGACATACACTAAACTATTTTTTACCCTTTCAGTAAACGCTTACATATTTTTTCATACATTTTCATTGTTTTTCATTCATTTTCATCGTTTTTGGAATAAACGATTCTTGAAAATCGTTTGTAAGGGGTTTTATAGGACTTTCGGATACTTATTGAGGGTTCGTTTCTTTTTGGCTTTGGCACAACCGAAAAATGAAAAACCTTTGACGATTTTGGGATAGAAGGATTTTTCATGAGGAGTTCCCTTCAGTATTTTAGTGGGCCTTAGCTCTTTTGGATTCTTGCTCCAGCCAACGGCCAAAAAGCTTTTAGATATCAAGTTATCTCATTAGTTCTTGATCTCATTTTTTGAAAGATGGTCTTGCTATTGTGGTGGCCTCAGCCATTTCCCCGTGTTTATAGTCGAGGGCTATGGTAAGGCAGCGGGCCACATTTCAACAGCCTAGAAGATTCCTAAAATCCAAATGGCTTTTTAACGGACTGAGGAGCTTTTCTGCCCTTTAGGATTATCGGAAAGTTTTATGAAATCGCCGTTTTTCCAAATCACGTTGTCCCTCTATTTAGGAAATAAGGCGTACAATAATCTCATTGGAGGTACATAAAAAACATACAAATGTACAGTGAGGAAACGAAATCCTCAACCTTAGCCAAATTTTTTGCGATCTATGACTATGTGTTCGTGGATACGTGTTCCTTGATGGAAGATTCGTTCCCGTCATTCATGGATACCCTAGCGGCTTCCAAAGAATATTGGAAAGATGGATTTAAAATCATTGTCTTAGGCGAATGCGTGCAGGAGCTTAAAAAACACGTGAGGGGCAAAGATAGCCAAGAAGCCCGTATCGAAGCAAAACGCGCGCTTAAAATCATTCGTCACGATCGGTGGCATGGGAAAACCCTGGCCATCACCAAATCCAACAGCAATTACGGATTTGCAGACAATGCCATTTTCTCCACCGTTTCCAGTCTCAGAATCCAAAAAAAGATTCTGATTATCACGCAGGACAAGACATTAGCAACCGACTTGAGAAAACTCAACAATCTTGACTCTCAAAGAGGTCGTTACGTTGAAGTCTTCCGTCTTAATGCGGATGGCGACTTAGAGGAAAACCCCGGCGAACTATTCCAGTCAAGAAACAGCGAAGGGCGCTATGTCGCCAAAGCCAACATCGAACCGATTCCGGAGAAACATTCCTTTTTCCATCATGACAATCACGCAGTGACGAAGATCGCTGTCGCTGAAGAGAGCGATACGAACGCCCTTCTTCCAACAGGTTCGCCTATTTTTGAGCAAGATCGGCATTTATCCGCCAACTTGGCCAATCCGAATTATCCCCTTGATAAAAAGATCGTTGATATCGACAAGCAATTGGGGGACTTGAATGCCCTCACATCAGATGCTCGGAACCATCTCTCGTTGGCCTACACTCTTGAGCAGTTGGCTTCTGAAAAAGCCAAACTGTCGATTCAAACGATTAAGACTCCAAATGTTCTGCCAACTTCCCTCCATAAAGAAGCCCCAGCAGGGACGAAGCCCCCTATGCTTAGTCAAACGACGCCGCCGGAGAAAGCCAAGATCGAGGAAAGACCTCAACCTTCTGCTGTCCCCGTTGCCAAAGGATGGTTTGAGTATGGGAAAACTGTTCAAGAGGGCCTCACTAAATGCGGGGTTCATCATAACTGGATTTTCCGAGATCCTTCCGTTCCGTATTTCGCTGCCGTTCATGGCCCATACGACATTACGGGCCTTGACCTTGATCAAGTCGCCCTTCAAGTCCAAAATCTGAAGCCCGGCGAAAGCAAGGATGTTAGTTTTAAAGGTCTTGTGGCCCACATTGAGAAAACAACGCTCGACTATAAATGCTTTCTTGAGACGGTTAATGCTGTTTCGTCTAAAATCGTTAAGAATGAAGTCAAACCTCAGGACACGAAGCCCGTGGCCAAAGAAGCCAAGGTCGAGTTGCCTAAGGGAAACGCTAAACCCGTTTTGAAAGCCGTCGTCAAAAAGGCGCGGACGGCAAGAACCGAGAAAACGGCTGCTTCTAAAAAGGAGACCAAGATGATTTCTACCCCCAAGCCAGTTGAACAAGCCAAGACGAATTCCGTTTCCGCCAAACTGCTTACGAGCAATGGCGGTTTGGCAGCGACTCCTTCTGGTGCCACCCTTATTGTTGGCGTGCCTTCTGATCAAGACAAAAAAGCCTTTATTGAAAGACGCTCTCGCCGCGAGGACAACCCCGAAGTTTCGATTGTCAAAAAAGTCGGAACCCCAATGCCTGTTTCTAAAAAAGTCGCCATGGCCAAGCAAGCCCCTGTCCGCAAAGCTCAAAAGCAAGTTCAGCACACCTCCAAAATCTTGCCCGATAAAGCCCCGCATTCTCCTGAATATGAGGTGGCTTTAAAGGAAGATAACGACTTGAACGCCAAACTTAATAATCCAACTTACCCCAAGGAATCCGCCATCAAAGCGCTTCAGGCCCAAAAGGGAAGGATCAGCAAACTGAAACCCGACGAAGCCAAGGGCCTTCATTACAACCCCAAAGCCATTGAGGCGAAGCTCAAAGAACTTAGTGGCAAAAAATCTTAAAATTGGTTTGTTTCAAATATTAACAAGCGCACGTTCTTATTATTTGACAGTTTTTGTCTCGATTACGGACTTTATTTTGTTCATTTTGATACGTTTGAAAATAGAATCGATTTGAGAAAACAAAAAAGAAGCGGAAATTATTTTTCTTTGACTTAGGAGGCCTATCTTTTTTGGCCCTTTTCTGCTTTACAGGCCTGTTTTCTTTAAATTTCTTTGGGCATTCGAAAAAGTTTTCCTAGAGAAAAACGCTTCAACAAACTTTCCCGCAACAAAATGGCGTTTTCATCTATTATATTAACGGATGTTCTTTTTGGGACTATGTTAGTAGTGCTTTATCCACAGGAAAAATCATGTGCAAAATTAAAAAAATCCGACAATTCCTTCTCCTCATCTCTGTTATTTTTTTGTCAAGTTGTACGATTTATGATTTGAATGATTCCAGGGAGACTTCGACAAGCGAAACGCCATCCGACGAGAGCCTTACGCCTCGTTCTTATGGCGAGACTTATGGGGCCCATTATCTGAAAGCGACCGGAACCCAGAAAATACTAGTCATCCCGGTCACCATTAACGGCTATGAGGATAATGCCACCCCTTCCGTTCTTTCAGACATTCAAAAGACCTTTTCCGGAAACGCCGGCGATACAGGCTGGCAATCGTTGAAATCCTTCTATTCGACTTCTTCTTTCGGAAAACTGTCCTTGAATATCACCATCGCCAGTTCTTGGTACGCCTGTGGTTTCACCGCGGCTCAGATCACGGCCAAAAATTTGAGTAGTAACACCGCAGAAGGTGTCACATTTGTCCTAGATAACGCCATCGCTTGGTACAAGCGTACCTATAACACCAATTGCCGGGATTTCGATCAGGATGGCGATGGTTACATCGATGGGGTTTGGCTTGTGTATAGCGCGCCAGACTACTCGCAAGTCGCTTCATTAGGCAGCACTTTCTGGGCGTTTACGACTTGGGATGGCAACAACGCAAGTGTTTCCTCCCCCACCGCCAACAGTTTTTGCTGGGCCTCCTATGATTTCATGTACGAAGGCTATGGGACTTCGAAAGTAGATGCCCATACGTTCATTCACGAAACCGGCCACATGATGGGACTTGAGGATTACTATTCCACGAACAAAAAAGAATTTTCCGCTCCGATGGGATGCCTCGATATGATGGACTATAACATCTTAGATCATGACGCTTACAGCAAATTTGCCTTTGGATGGGTCACCCCTTATAAAATTAATGCCGCGGGCACATTAACGCTTCGCCCCTCCGAATCCTCCGGAGACTGCGCCATCATTCCGACAAGCGGTGGCTTTAACGGAAGCGCCTTCGATGAGTACATGATGATAGAGTACTACACTCCGACTGGGCTCAACGAAAGCGACTCTCAATCGAGATATGAAGGAAAATATCCTTTGGGTTTCACCGATAGCGGCGTCCGTGTTTACCATGTTGATTCTCGTCTCTGCGTCATTACCGAGACCACCAGCGGCGGGACCGACAGTTATTCTTACGGGCCCTATACCGATTCAATCGTTTCGGAATCCACCTACACTACCGCCAAAGGAACAATTCTGGCCAATTCCAATACTTATGGCGACGATTATATGAATACAATCAAATCGCCTTCTCTTATCCAAGAGATGGATTGCACCGACAAGCGAAACTTTGCGAAAGTAAGCGACTCAACCAATGCAGCAACTTTCAATAAAACGGATTATATCGCGGATAATGGAACGCTTTTCGGGAATGGAACCTCTTTCTCTTTGTCCTCTTATAAAGATTCGTTCCTCTATGGTTCCTCTGGCCGCATGAACGACGGAACCACGCTTCCTTTCAAAGTCTCGTTCTCTAACGAAAGCTCCTCAGGCGTCACTCTGACGGTTGAGAGTGCTTAACATTGCGTTTTCGCCTTCTTGAAGAAGAGGTTTCTTTCGCGTAAGATAAAGACGTTTCACAAAGGACCAACTAAGATGAAAAAGACTTCCAGTTTGCCAGGTTTGCTTGGATTATTAGCGCTTTTATTCACCGCCAGTGCCTTACTTTTTCCGCTAGGAACTGGTCTTACTCTTGTCATGCCCAACGGCTCCACCGAGGCTTTTGCGGGCTATGATTTCGTCTTTGCCAACAACGCCGCTCAAATCATTAGCAGCCCTTCGATGATTGCGTTCTTCGTTCTTATCCTCGTCGCCGTTGTTTTCCAGCTTCTCGCCACTGCTTTTGGCTGGTATGGCGGGAAGTTCACCGCTTTCCTTCATATCGTAGCGGGCTTATGCTTGCTCACTTGTGCCGCTCTTATCTTCTTATCCCCGATCATCATTGGATCCTGGGTTACCGGTGACACCGTGACGCTAGGCTATGGTTTCATCGTGGCGGGCGCTTCCGCCGCCGCTTCGGCTCTCGTGAGCCTTATCATCGGCGTGCGTGGCTTTGCTATCAAAGCAAGCTAAGCAAAGACATTTTAACTTGCAAGTCTCTTCTAAAAGGAGGGACTTTTTTATTTCGTTTGGCCATGGAATCGAGTCAAATAGACTACTTCGAAAATAATCATTGACGCTTTTTTGGCCTGTGCTTAAATAATAATTGCTTAGCGGGGAAACCTGCTAGGTTGCCCAAGCGATCGATCGTCGCATCAGAAGGGCCCCGCACTCCGTCCGTCGGGAAAGTAGTTGGAGGCGTCTATTCTAGGGGGTTCGCCCTGCTAGGAAAGGTGAGGGCTGTTGGTAGTCCCTATAGACCATCGGGACTGTGACCTCGTTCGGAAGGCGTCGTAAGCCTGACGAACGGAATAGCTGTAAGCTCCACAAGGAGCTTTTTTCTTGCCTTGTTTCTAGCAAGTTAGACTAAAGAGTCGAAAGTATTTTTCCGTTTGGCAAATCTAAGTTTCGTAGTTATTTTTCGTAGGGAAATTTCATTTTTTGCCGATATTGGCGAATAACCTTCGAAAAATAAAGAGTAAATATTTTTTAGTGTAAGGGCTTCCATTATATGTTTTTCGTTCTTTAAGAAAACAAATATTGACATGTTTTGGCTCCACCATAAAATCCCGTTTATCGAAGGGAAACTCCTCAGAAGCACCCTTTGGTAGAACAAAGAACAGGCATTTGTTATGAACGGAAAGACTCTGATGTACATTTTAAAGCGCATTGGGATGGCGGTCCTGACTATTTTTGTTGTGGTCACAGTAACTTTCTGGTTTATGCAACTCATCCCTGGCGGTCCTTTTACGTCAGAGAAATCGGTGTCTGTGACGACGCTGACAGCGCTTAAAGCCAAGTATGGATTGGATAAGCCTATTTTCGTTCAGTATTTGATTTTTCTTTGGCGGTCTTTCACCTTTGATTTCGGTCTTTCGATGAAGCTGACAGGCATGAATGTCAACGACATTATTTCTTCTGGAATGAAGTACAGTTTTCCGGTTGGTTTGATTGCCACGGTCATTTCTTTGATTTTCGGGACGGTTTTTGGTTCCGTTGCTGCCGTCAAGCGGGGAACATGGGTCGATCGCATCATCATGATCTTTTCTTCGGCTTCCGTGGCTTTCCCAAGTTTTGTCATCGCCACTTTTCTCCTTTACTTTTTCGCTCTTAAATTAGGTTGGTTCCCAACCGACTACGTCAATGGTGGGAATGCCGCCTTTATCCTTCCGATTATCACGTTGGCTTTGTATCCTTCGGCTTATATCACTCGGCTGTCTCGAAGCGCCACCTTGGATAGTTTAGGAAGCGACTACATTATTACCGCCCGAGCCAAAGGAGCCTCGAAAACACGCGTCCTTTTCGGCCATGTCATGAAAAACTCCTTAGCCCCAACCATTACTTATGCGGGACCGATGTTCGCCAGCATCATCACCGGCTCCCTTGTCGTTGAGCAGATTTATCAGGTTCCAGGTATTGGGAGTGCTTTTATTAGTTCTATTTTGGGCCGCGATTATTCCTTAATAATGGGTACCACCGTTGTTTTGACGGACCTTATCGTTCTTATGACGTTGTTGAGTGATCTTTTCTATAAAATTGTGAACCCACGGGTGGAACTGGAGTAACTTATGAAACTTGGTGAAAAATTTCCATTTCCAATAAGTCTTCAGGTCGATTACGATCGCCCGAATGTTTATCATTTGAACGATTATGGCAAAGAAACCAAAGAAGCTTCCAAGGACGAGAAGGCGGCCCAGCAGAAGGTACGACCTTCCACTTCGTTCTTCAAGGACTCCGTCAAACGTTTTGCCAAAAACCCCGTAGCGATGACTTGCTTCGTGATTATGGTTCTTCTCATTCTCACCGTGATTATCATGACTTTTGTCGACCCTTATAAATACGATCATCAATTGTCTCTTGATACTTACGATTCTTCCTACAATTATTTAGGTCCCTTTCAATACAGCGACACGGAGAAGGCTTTAATCGCTCAGGGACAATATGTATTCCCTCATATTTTTGGAACTGACAGTTCAGGGCGTGATTATTTTGCGAGGGTTCTGTGCGGCACCAGCGTTTCTCTTTCCGTTGGTTTTTTCGCCGCTTTGATTGTTCTCGTCATCGGTTCCATTTATGGTTCTATTTCGGGTTATTTTGGCGGAAAGATTGATCTTTTCATGATGAGAATCGTCGATGTCATCTATTCGCTTCCTGATATTGTTTTAATTATTCTTATTTCGGTAGTCCTCAAAAAGATCCTGCCTTCGACTGATGGGGGCATTATTTCTAAGCTTGGTCCTGGGATGATCTCGATTTTCATTGTTTTTGCCTTGCTCTATTGGGTTGGCATGGCTCGTTTAGTAAGAGGCCAAGTTCTTTCTTTGAAAGAGCAGGAGTACGTTTTGGCTTCTCGTTCCATTGGGGCAAGCCCATGGTTTGTCATCAAAAAACATCTTTTGCCTAACAGCATGTCGGTCATCATCATCTCAGCGGGTCTTGAAATTCCAAGCGCTATTTTTACCGAATCATTCCTTTCGTTCTTGGGTTTAGGCGTTGATGCCCCTATGGCCTCTTTGGGAAGCTTGGCCAGCGCTGGTGAGAACGGGATGAAGGTTTATCCATACTTGCTTTTCATTCCCGCCTTCACGATTTGCTTCATTGTGCTTTGCCTTAATCTCATTGGCGATGGTTTGCGCGACGCTTTTGACCCAAAGCTCCAGAGGTAACGCATATGGCAGAACAACAGCATTTATTAGTCGTTACTAATCTTAGGACCTCGTTTAGGGTTCCGGCGGGCGAAGTTCGTTCCGTTGCTGGCATTTCCTTTTCGGTCGACAAAGGCAAGATCCTTGGCATCGTGGGGGAATCTGGTTCTGGCAAATCTGTGACCGCTTCCTCCATTATGCAGATTCTAGTCGCTTCCGGAAAAATCAAGGAAGGTTCCTCCGTCGTCTTTGAGGGAGAAGAACTGGTCGGAATGAAGGAACGGGAGCTTCGCAAAATCCGGGGCGATAAGATCGCGATGATTTTCCAGGATCCAATGACTGCCCTTAACCCCGTTTACACCATCGGTCATCAAATGGAAGAGGCTATGCTCCTTCACAAAAAGAGTCGAGTCGATGCTTTGATTGAGCCTCAAAAACGGCAGCTTCGAGACGATGAGACCGCTTTAACGCGCTTATTGGCGGCTCGCAAAACTCTCAAGGGCGCAGACTCAGCTTTTGATGAAAAAGCCAAGGACTCTTTTAAATCTGAGATAGATTTGAGAGCCAAAATCGCTCAGGACAAGGTAGACCTCAAGGTTGGGAAAATAGAAGCCAAAGGCCAGGCCGAATATGAGAGAACGGTCGCTCAAGACAAATACCATTACGAGTTTAAAAAGCTTTCGTTTGCCTTCATGAACGCCTTAAGAGGCAGAGCTGTTGAAAAACGTCAAGAGGCTTCTCGGTACGCCAACGAAAAGCAAGCCGCCTTGCGTCTTGAATCCAAGCACGTCAAAGAGAAAGCGGCTTTGATTTGCGCTGATTCGAAGCGTCTCCATGTTCAAGAATGGGCCGAAGCCATCCATCCTCTTAAAGCCGAAATCGCTTTAAAAGGCACTCCTTCTATCCGCCGCCAAGTTCTTAAAGAACAAATCGTTGCTCTCGACAAAAAATATTCCCTTATTGTCGAAGCCGACCAATCGGCTTACAAGAAAACGATGAAGGAAGCGGGCGTTATCTATGCCAAAGCCCTTAACGATCTCAAGGCTGAGCATAAAACCCGTCTTAAACAAATGAGAATTCACCGAAAAATCGCGATAAAAAATGCCTTTTTTGACCTTAAAGACAGTTTTGAAACTTATCGTGCTTCTTTTAGGGTAACGAAATATAGCGCCAAAAAACGAGCGATTGATATGTTGACGTTGGTTGGTGTTAACGAGCCGGAAAAGCGAATGAAACAATATCCGTTTGAATTCTCGGGCGGCATGCTCCAAAGAGTCATGATTGCCATGGCCTTACTTTGCAATCCCGACCTTCTCATCGCGGACGAGCCGACCACCGCTTTGGATGTTACGATCCAAGCGCAAATTCTTGAACTCATCAAGGACATTCAGAAGAAACTTGGGATGGGCGTTATCATCATTACTCATGATTTGGGCGTCGTTGCTCAAATTTGTGATGACGTTGAGGTCATGTATGCCGGACGTATTGTCGAGAGAGGAACCGTCGATGAAATTTTCTACAATCCAAAACATGAATACACCAAAGGTCTTATCGCTTCGATTCCAGGTCAGAATGCTGTCAAAGGTCGGAAACTTCATCCCATCGAAGGAAACCCGGTTGATGTCTTTGCTCTTCCCAATGGTTGTTCTTTCGGCCCCCGTTGTGAGAGATGCATGAAAATCTGTCTTGAGCGGTATCCTTTCGAACGAAGGATTTCTTCTGATCATTATTCCTCTTGTTTCTATTCTGCGTTCGAAGACGTGAAGGCCGGAAAACTGAGCAAAGAGGATTTCATAACCTATATCAATCAGGGCTTCGTAATTGATTCCAAAAACGTTCATCAAATCAAAGAAAGCCATTTAAGGCACTTGATTAAGTGGGCTGAACTGAAACTCAGTTTTCAAAAAACCCAGCTCGCCCCACAAGCGGAATCCAAAGATAAGAAGAACGGAAAGGAGGCCAAGTGAGATATGGCCAATGAAATTAAGACCGTTAACGCTTCCGTTGAAGCTAAAGCAGAGCCAATTGTCACTCGCAAGGCCCCTAAAGAAACTCCGATTCTTGAAGTTCGTCATCTCAAGATGTATTTCCCCACCAATACGGGCTTCTTAAAAACCCGGGACCTCAAAGCCGTCGACGATGTTTCGTTTGTTGTTAAACGAGGAGAAACCCTTGGGGTTGTCGGCGAATCTGGTTGTGGGAAGACCACTTTAGGCCGCACGATTCTCCATCTTTATAAGCCCACTGGCGGCACGGTTATTTTCGATGGCCATCCTATTATCACGAAAAAAGACGTGGCTTATTTGCACTTGCATGCCCAAATGGTTTTCCAAGATCCTTATTCGTCCTTGGATCCTCGCATGACCATCGAAGACATCATTGCAGAGCCTCTTGACGCTCACAAGAAATTGTTTAAGGAGCAGCCGGCGATCATCAAGGAAAAATTCGACAAACTTCTTAATGGGGTAAGCGATTCTAAGAAGATCGAAGAACTCAAAGCCGCAGAAGCCAAAGAAGTGGAATTAGCGTCTAAATCGTATAAAGAATGGCGGCATGAGAGGGTTCGTTCCCTTATGGCCACCGTCGGGCTCTCTCCAGAGCAAGCCACGCGTTATCCCCATGAATTCAGTGGAGGCCAGCGTCAAAGAATCGGCATCGCTCGATCCTTGGCTCTTGACCCTGAACTCGTCGTTTGCGACGAGCCAGTGTCCGCTCTTGATGTCTCTATTCAAGCCCAGGTTCTCAATACCTTTGAGGAGCTTCAGGAAAAACTGAAGCTGACCTATATCTTTGTTGCTCACAACCTTTTGGTTGTTAAGCATATATCCGACCGCATCGCGGTCATGTATCTCGGACATGTAGTCGAGTTGGCAGAAAGCAAAAAGCTTTTCGAGGAGCCGATGCATCCGTACACGGTCTCACTCCTCTCTGCCATCCCGGTTCCAGATCCGAAATCAGCCCGAAAGAACGAACGCGTCGTTCTCAAAGGGGATATTCCAAGCCCACTTAACGCACCAAGCGGCTGCCCGTTCAGAACAAGGTGCCCCTTCGCCAAGGATGCCTGTGCCTCGGCTAAAGGGACCCCTGTTCTCCGGGAAGTCCGCAAAGGGCACTTTGTGGCATGCCTCTTCCCGCTTCAAGCCGGAAGGACAGGAATGTAATTGGGCATTGCCCAAGAAAGGATTTTCGAAAACTATGAAAAAGAAATTTGCGTTTGCGTTTCTTGTTTTAGCCCCCGTCATTTTGGCTAGCTGCGGCAATACCAGCAGCTCCTCTGCTTCTGGTGGTTCTTCAACTGCCGGCTTATCTTCTTCGGGTTCTAACTCTGTGGCCAGAAACGGGGCTTTCACCGTTTGTATTGCCTCCGCACCTACCACAATCGATCCAGGTCTTAACTCCACCGTCGATGGCGGAACTTACGATAGCCACCTTTTCGAAGGCCTCTATCGTTGGAGTTACGTCGGAACTTATCCCAATGGTGTCGTCAAACTTGTCCCTGGCCTTGCTAAAGCAGCCCCGGTCGAAGTTGATAATACTGATGGAAGCGTTACTTTCACTTATACCTTACGCGATGGTTTGAAGTGGAGCGACGGAACGACACTTACCGCCGGCGACTTCGTTCGCACTTGGAAGAGAAACGTTAACAAGATCACTGCCGCTAGTTATTCTTATCTCTTCGAAGCGATTAAAGGCGGAGCTGCTGCCGAAAATGAAACGGATGGCGCTTCTTTAGCTGTTAGTGCGACCAATGACACGACTCTTGTTGTCACTTTGGGCACGAAGATTGCTTATTGGAACGAACTGACCGCTTTCCCGGCTTTTTCACCCATCCCGTCTTCAGCTGATAAAGATGGCACATGGGTCGCTCCGACGAATGCTGCGAACATCGTCACCAATGGGCCGATGAAGGTCAAAGCATACGATCAGACGAAACTTGAACTCGTCCCGAATCCAAATTACTATGACACAAGTTCTGTCAAAGCCACAGACATCACTTTTGCTTTTACCGCCAACGTGTCGGCTATGCTTACTTCTTATGAAGCCGGCTCTTATTCCTTCATCGATGATTTCCCAACCGAAGATATTTCGTTCCTTAAGACTACTTTGCCGAAGGAGTTCTTCGATGTTGACCAGCTTGGGACCTACTATACCTGCTGGAACGTCGATAGTACCGCTTTCGATGCAAAGCTTGATACCGAGGCCAAACGCACTGATTTCCGTCATGCGCTTGCCCTTCTCATCAATCGCCAATACATCGTTGATTCCGTTTCCAAAGGCGGGGAGATTCCGGCTGGCGGATTTGTTTCTAAAGGTTTAACCGAAGCTGACGGCGCCACCCATTGGAACACCAAAAACGGACCTAAAGGGGATGGAAGCGGCTGGTATAAAACGGATTCTGCCAGTTTCGCTGCTAACGTCGCCGAAGCTATTACGCTGCTTAAGGGAGCTGGCTTCAACTACGATACCGCTTCCGCGAAATTTACCGATATTCCGAGTTTCGAATACATCTACAACGATAACGCCCTTCACGAAAGCATTGGCGAAACCATCCAAGGCATGTTTGCCAAATATGGCATTATAATGACTTTGTCTAAGTCGGATTGGAATACGTTTATTACCACCCGTAAATCTGGTGACTTTACCTATGCCCGTAACGGCTGGCTTTGCGATTACAACGATCCGATTTCGGAACTGGATATGTGGACTTCCCAAAGCGGCAACAACGACGTGCAGCTTGGCAAAGGCCGCAACGCCAGTCTTGCTATCTATTCCTCGGATTTGAATGCCGATGGAACAATTGCTGATTCCGAAAAGAACCTCACCTGGGCGCAAGCCTATGACGCTCTTATCGCCACGATTAAGTCGACCTCGGACAACACGCAACGCTTCAAACTCATGCACGCCGCGGAAACGACGCTTATGAGTACGTGGGCTTTGACTCCGATTTACTACTACACCGATCTCTTCCTCAAAACGGAGAGTATGGATGGCTACTTCACGACGCCGCTAGGTTTTAAATTCTTCTACGGCGCTACTGTTGCGGCTTGATATCGGGCAAACAAAGCTATCGAGGGGAGGCCAAAAGCCTCCCTTTTTGTGTATTGATTTCCAATATAACTGAAAATTACACTATTATTATATTGATATGATTAAAACTAACGTTATGAGACTATTGGAAGTTGCCAAGATCTCCTATATTCCTCACGAATACGATCCTGGGCTTGTGGATGGGATGAATGTGGCTTCCGCCTTATCCCAGGATCCAGAAAGAGTTTTTAAAAGCCTCATTTGCGTTAACGAGAAAAAAGAGCATTTCGTTTTTGATGTTCCGGTTAACCGAGAACTGAATCTGAAAAAAGCGGCGCGGGCTTCGAATTCTAAATTCATCGAAATGATCCCTCTTAAAGAGCTTCTTCCCTTGACGGGATACGTTCACGGAGGCTGTTCCCCAATCGGTTTAAAAAAGCCTTTTCCGCTTTATGTCGATGAAAGGGCAAATTCCTATCAAACAATTCTCATTTCGGCAGGAAGAAGGGGATTCCAAGTTGAGCTTGGACCCATTGCTTTAATAACCTACTGCCATGGTGCATTCGCAGATCTTGCTGATTAAATGAAGCGGGCAATCATTTCGGCAACCTGGGAGAGAATTTCTATTTCGCTTTTTAAGCCATTGATTTTCGGGGAATCGACATCGAAGACCGCGATGACTTGTTTGTTGGAAAAAAGCGGAAAAACCGCCTCGCTTTTAACGATGGGATCACAGCAAATATAGTTTGGGAATTTTTTTATGTCGCTGACATATAAAGGGTGTTTCGTCGCGTAGCAAGTTCCCACCACGCCTTTTCCAGGTTTGATTTGAACACAGGCGGGAGAGCCCTGAAAGGGGCCGAGATTTAAAATGCCTTTCTTCTCGTCATAAACATAAACCCCAACCCAAGAACCTTCACCTAGGTTATCTTTTACTAAAGCCAAAGAGTTGAGAAGTTTCGAAAGCGAGTCCCCCTCACCACTCAACGTCGAGCGAACCCCAAAAAGAACATCTTCATCCATGGCTTAATAATAGACGAAAAAATGCATCAAATAAGTTTTTTGCGCTAGTTAATTAATAAAGATGAATAAGCAAATCGAAGAATCCAAGTCAAGCGCACTTCTATCCTTCCTTTCCTATTTAATCAAAGAAACGATCTACCCATACGGATATCAGGTGCCAGGACATTACAAAGCAGAAAAATTAAAAGAAAAAATATGCAATTGTTTTCATAATGGAATTTTAAAAGTTGAAGACTTGCAAAATAAAAATGGTCGTTTAATAGAAAAAGACATTTTGCTTAAAGAAGTCTCGAACGAAATCTGTTCGATTGTTTCCCAAGATTTGGAGGGTTATTTTTTAATGAATTCTAATAATTTCTTTTATCTAATCGATTATAGAATTTTTTCAAAAGACGTTTTTGAAAAAATAATTCAAATACTTAGATGAATTTCCTAATGATAAAAAACAGGAAAAAAGGTAATAATATTAAAAATGTAAAAAATAGCACTCAAATATTGACAGTGCTAAATTGCACACTAAAATAAAGTTAGCACTAAAAGAAATGAGTGCTAATTTGGGAGGCAGCATATGAAAAACGAGATGATGAATTACAACAACGATCCTTTATTGGATCCTTTCTTTGGCTTTTTAACTTCGGATGTGGGCAGCGAGGGCAAAGAAACCCATTCCTTAAGTATGAAGACGGACATAAAGGAAGACGATAAAAATTATATTATGGATATTGATCTTCCTGGAATTGAAAAGAAAGATATTTCCGTCTCTCTTGAAAATGGTTATCTCACGATAAAGGCTCAGGCCAATCGAGATTCTTCAGAGAAGGACAAAAAGGGCAACTATATTCATCGTGAAAGATTCTCTGGAATGGCTAGCCGAAGCTATTATGTCGGTGACATCGATGAAAAATTTGTCCAGGCAACTTTTAACAATGGCGTTTTGTCTTTGACTCTTCCGAAAGAAGAGGAAAAGAAGATCGCGCTTCAACACAAGATTGCCATCAAATAGCCTTGCTGCTAATAAGGAAGGTTTGTGCCTTCCTTTTTTCTTGTTTTATCTGGTTAACGATGCCACTGATATAATTCTTCTGGGCAAAAACATGGAATGCATCGAACTTCAAAAAGATTTCTATTTTGTCGGGGTTATTGATCATAGCCTTAAAGTTTTTGATGTTGCTGTTTTGACGGACTGCGGGACTTCTTATAATTCTTACCTTTTGAAAACGAAAGAAGGGATTGTTGTTTTCGATGGAAGCAAAGCCGCCTTTGCCGATGAGTATATCGAACATCTAAAGACCATAGCTCCCCTTGAACAGATCAAGTATCTTATTGTTTCTCATACGGAGCCCGATCATTCAGGCTCCATCGAAAAATTGTTAAGCCTTAACCCTAATCTTACGATTGTGGCTAGTTTCGGAGCTCTTACGAATTTATCCAACATTTTGCGGAAACCTTTCAAAAAGGTCCAAATGGTTCCTGACGGAGAAATGAAATTCGGTGGCTATACCCTCCACTTTGTCTCGGGTTTGCTTCTTCATTGGCCGGATGTGATGTTTACCTATATCAAGGAACTTAAAACCTTGATCAGTTGCGATGCTTTTGGGGCTCATTTCGCCTCCGATTCCATACTTCTTAGCAAAGAGCCCGATAAAGCCGGCTATCGTAAGGCGCTTGAATACTATTTTACTAATATTATGTGTCCGTTCGGAAATTACGTTTCCCAAGCCTGCGACCGGGTTGAGAAGCTTGATATTAAGATGATTTGCCCAGGCCACGGACCGGTCGTGGACGAGGCCATCAAAGGACAAATTGAGATCTATCGTCGTTTAGCCTTGCAATTTACTCCTATTAACGATCCTAAACACGTTACCATTGTTTTCTCATCGGCCTATGGCTATACAAGAGGTATGGCCGAGTATCTCCGCGATAGTTTCGTCAAGGATGGAAAAAAGGTTTCGTATTATGAAATTTCTGTTTTGAATTATGAAAAAGTCCGCTCCGAAATAATCGAAAACATTCGTTCTTCGGGACTGGTGCTTTTAGGATCGCCTACCATCGTCGGAGATGCTATTTGTTTTTTCTATGATCTTCTATCCCATGTATATTGGACAACTGGACAAGGAAAGAAAGCCTCTGTTTTCGGCGATTTTGGGTGGAGCGGTGAAGCGGTAAAAAACCTTTCCGAAAGACTAGGTCAGCTTCATTTCACAGTTATTCCAGGATTTCGTTGGACTTTCAGGCTAGATGAAGAAGGGAAGAAAGAACTCTTCAAGTATTACGAGAGGCTTTCCGAATAGAAACAATGTTCTCTTTTATTTTAGAATCGGAATTATCTTTTCTTGGCGGCCCGCCACGACAACGGGTTTACGATTTTTGATGTAAACGTTGGTTTCGCTTCGCATCCCAAAATCCGGAGCATAAATTCCAGGTTCTAGGGAGAAAGTCACGCCATCGACGATTTCTCGAGTGTCATGTGATTCATAATTATCAATATTGACGCCAGGGCCATGCGGGCCGACATCGACAGCGATGTTATGCCCAGTTCGATGAATAAAGTATTTTCCATAGCCTGCCTCATCAATTACTTTTCTTGAGACATCATCGACTTCATAACCTTCAACTTTGCGTTTTGGTAATTCGATCGACAGGAATTCAACACATGAATCAATGGCTTTGCGGAGTATTTGAAAACGTTTTTCATACTTGGAAGGCACTTCCATGCCAACATACCCCATCCAAGTGATATCAGCGTAAACAGCATCGGGTTTGTCCATTTTTGCCCACATATCGATAAGCACTAAATCCTGTTTTTGAATAGTTGAAAAAGTGCAATTATTTGGGCCGTAATGGGGATTCGAAGCATTCTTTCCTATTGCCACAATAGCGGGGTCGTCATAAACCATTCCTTCCTCATGGAAACGGTCACAAATGAATTTCTGTATTGTGTATTCATCGGTGTGTCCATCGTTTTCGATAAGTTCTTTTATCTTTGCAAAAGCTTCGTCTTTTATCTTTAATGTAATCTTGTCGGCCTGCAATTGAAGAGCGTAGGCTTTGGCGTCATAAACTGCCGAAAATTGCTGAAGCAAGTCTCCGCTTGAGAACACCTCGATGCCAAGATCCTTGATAAATTGGACCGAACCATAGTCCGCTAAAGAAATCCTTGGGAGAAGGCCATCCTCTGACACATCCATTAGAACTTTTTTGTATTTGGCAAAATCCTTTTTTTCCAAAATCAGCATTTCTTTCCAAGTATGGTAGATATGTAAATCGAAAGCTGCCAAAGTTTCTTTTTCGCTTAAAAAGACCGTATCAATAGAGTGGCAGATAATATAAGGCTTGGAATCTTTTGGAAAAACTAGAAATATTTTTCTTGTCAGCATTTTCTTTCCAAGAAACTTTACCAAAGTAGGATTTTGGTTCTCATAGTCGACGACTACCCAAGCATCGACTTTAGCTTTATTTAATGCATTTTTTACTAAGATAAAATTGTTCATTTTTCGAGTCCCGGTGATATTGTATCATCCCTGAAAGAGGTCCAATATATTGACAATGGAAAATTTAAGTACCATTTACGGCGAAACCATTGATAAAAATCATCCTCTTAAAAGTCACCCCAATCCCTATTTCGAAAGGGATTGTTTTATATCGCTTAATGGTCCTTGGGATTTTGCACTAACTAGCGATTCCAAAATCCCAGATTTGTATCCAGACACCATCATTGTTCCGTTTAGTGTCGAAACCCCATTGAGTGGCGTTGGGAAAACCGTTTATTCGTTTAATTACATGCATTATCGGAAAACCTTGTCAATACCCGATGATTTTGTTGGAAAAAGCGGTCTTCTTCATTTTGATGCGATTGATCAAACCGCGGATATTTATTTGGATGGCGAGAAAATAGGATCTCATGAGGGCGGCTATTTTCCTTTTTTTATTTATATTCCGCTTTTAAAAAACAAACTAACAATTTCGGTGGTAGCTCATGATGACACTAGAAGTAGTATCTTCCCCCGCGGCAAGCAATCGCTCCAACCTGGTGGTATTTGGTATCATCCCACTAGCGGTATTTGGCAAAGCGTTTATCTCGAAAAAGTACCGACTGATGGATATATTTCTTCATTTAAATTTGACCCGGATTTTGATTCTCAAAAAGTTAAAATTCACGCCGAATTTGTCGGCTTGAAAAGTTATCCTTCAATCTCTGCTTATTTTAATGGCCAATTAGTTGCCAAAAGCGCCTTTGATCAGGATGGAAATGCCTCTCTTGATTTAAAATACGATTTCTTCCCTTGGTCTGCTGAGAATCCTAACCTTTATAACATTGTCTTAAGCGATGGCTACGATGTCGTTCATTCTGTTTTTGGTTTCCGAAAAGTATCGATTGCTGCCAAAGGCGATCACCATTTCTTGATGGTCAATAACGAACCCGTCTTTCTTTCCGCTCTTCTTGACCAAGGTTACTGGCCTGAGAGCGGCTTGACGCCGCCTAGCGACGAAGCGATGGCAAATGATATTAGGATTGCTAAGAGAGCAGGGTTCAATTGTCTTCGGAAGCATATCAAAATCGAACCCATGAAATGGTATTTTCTTTGCGATAAACTCGGGATTTATGTTTCTCAAGATTTCGTAAATGGTGGATCGAGCTATTCGCGTTTCCTCATTTATACGCGGCCTTTTGTCTCTTTTCCGATGGGCGATCACAATAACGCAATTTTGGGCCGAGCCACCGAAGGCTCAAAGACCCACTTTATTTCCGATATGAAGGAAACAGTTTCGCATCTTTATGGAGTGGCTAGCATTCTCATTTGGACAATATTCAATGAAGGGTGGGGCCAGTTTGATTCGGTTAAGATAACCCCAATTCTTCGGGCACTTGATTCTTCAAGGCTGATTGATTCAAACTCTGGATGGTTTGACCAATCCGTGGGGGATTTTTCTTCCTATCATGTCTATTATCGGCCCCCTCGGATTCTCAATGACGGATTAAGAATCCTGGCATTAACGGAATTTGGGGGCTATTCGCTTCCTTTACCAGACCACGATTATTCTGATAAGACATCAGGTTATAAAACTTTTTATACCTTCGAGTCTTTCAATGAAGCTCTTTTGAAATTATATAAAGATTCAATCGAGCGTTTGATAACAAAACAAGATCTTTCGGTTTCCGTTTACACTCAGTTAACCGATGTGGAAGAAGAAGTTAACGGAATTATTACTTATGACCGTAAAATCTCGAAAATAGACAACGATGCTATGAAAGTCGAGAACGCTAAACTTTATAATTTATACGAAGAAGCATTTAAAAAGGTCAATTGATTCTTTTATCCAATATAATATCCCCATGATTTCCACGAAGATCGCTTTTTTCGATATTGATTGGACGCTATACGATCATAAGAACAATCAATGGTCATTAAGCGCCTTAGAGGCGATTAAACAGCTGAAGAAAAAAGGCATCAAATGTTTTATTTGCACATCTAGGCCATATGATTCGCTAAAACAGTTTGGAACACTAGACCTCGGAATTGATTGGGACGGCTATATTGCATCCGCTGGTGGAGTGGCAGTGGTTGGCAACCGGTATTTACGGAAGATGGTTATGAACCCCCATGATGTTTACGACTTGATAGCGGAGATTCGAAAACAAAATCTAACTCTCGAAGTTGTGGATCTGAAAAAAAGAAAATTAATTTTTCCACAGACCGAGCAATCTATAGAATATTATAAAATTTTTAAAGAAGCGGTTCCTCCGGTTCAACCCTACAAGGGGGAAGAGGCCATTGCCCTCAATCTTTTTTCGTCTTCGGATACCGATTCCGTTGTTTTCCGAAATTTTCCGCATTTGTTTTTCTTCCGATATTCCCCTATTTCGGTTGATGTAACGTCGGCTCCCCATGAAAAAGGTATGGCAATCCCTTCCATCCTTGATTCCTTTGGATTCAAAAAAGAAGAATCGGTCGGTTTTGGGGACGATCTTCAAGACATTTCGTTTTGCAAAGAAGTTGGCCGTTTTGTTTGCATGGGGAACGGCAAGGAAGATTTAAAGGCCGTCAGCGATTTTGTCACGACCCCTGTATGGGACAATGGCGTGGCCAATGGTCTTCGCTTTCTTGGTTTGGTCGATAAGTAACGCTGCAATAATGCCTGTCTTCTTTCTTGGGCAATTCTAGCTGCGGATTCTTTTCCTACGCTTTGGATTCCGCAATCCCCCCTTGCGTTACAAAGGCTTTTTAGTTTCCTACAATGTTCGTGTCGGGAGGGAAAAACATGAAAATGAATTTACAAAATACGCCTTATAAACGAGAGCCACATACGTTCTTTTTGGCTCTTTGGCCAGGATGCACGTTTTCTTCAATGGTTTCAAAGCCATGTTATTTTGGGAACAACGATGATTTAAAAGCCACGGGAAACTAACCGAATAATAGCAATTCCCGCAAAAGCCCTTTCGAGGGCTTTTTTGTTCGCTTTTTCCCTGCTTTCGTGTAATATGTTTTACGAAGTTATGGCAAAACTCGATCAACGTAAAACCCCATTCCTTACGGCTCTCAAGGAATACATTTCGGATGACATTTCCCCCTTCGATGTCCCAGGACATCACATGGGGAATATTGATAATGCCGCAACTGAGCTATTAGGAAATGAAGTCTATCGCTGTGATGTCAATGCCCCAATCGGTTTAGATAATTTGGCCAAACCTTCTGGCGTTATTTTGGAATCCGAAAAACTTTTGGCTGAGGCTTGTGGCGCTGATGAGGCTTTCTTCCTTGTTAATGGCACCAGCAGTGGAATCATTGCGATGTTTTTGACTTCTGTAAGGGCAGGCGAAAAAGTCATTCTCCCTCGGAATTGCCATAAGTCAGTCATCAATGCTTTGATTCTTTGCGGCGCCGTTCCGGTTTATGTTATGCCGGAAATTGATAACGATCTCGAAATTGCCAATCAGCCTTCTCTTGAGGATTGGCAAAAGGCGATCGCCGATAACCCTTCGGCCAAAGCCGTTTTTGTCATCAATCCCACCTATTTTGGAGCCATAGGCCCTCTTAAGGATATCGTGACGTTGGCCCATAAAAACCATATGGTGGTTCTCGTCGACGAAGCTCATGGTGCCCATTATTATTTCAAATGCAATAGCTGCCCGCTCTCTGCGATGGCTGCGGGCGCCGATATGTCAGCGGCTTCATTCCACAAGACGGTTGGCTCTTTAACGCAAAGTTCCGTTCTTCTTCTTCATACAGGCGCCTTCCAGAGGGCCGATGTTCAAAAGAGCCTCAACATCATCAACACGACCTCCCCCTCGAGCTTATTAATGGCTTCCATTGATGCCGCAAGGAGCTACATGGCTTCCAACGAAGGAGCCAAAGCCATGGCTGAGACATATGAACTTGCCGCCTACGCCCGGTCGGAGATTCACAAAATTCCCGGTTTTCTTGATGAAGGAAAGGCTTATTTTTTAACCCATGGTTGCTTTGATTACGATGAAAGCAAGTTGGTCATTGGCTTGGACCGTCTCGATATGGACGGGTTCCAGCTATATCATTTGCTCAAAGATAAATACGAAATCATGATGGAGTTGGCAGAAACCTATGCGATTTTGGGCATTTTCGCCATTGGAACAAAAAAGGAGCACGTTGATCGTTTGATCAAAGCCCTTCAAGAGATTTCAGCTGAGCATTTTAAGCCAGAAGTCGTTTATCCAGTTCATCATTTCGATAATTCCTTTCCATTTATGCTTCTCCGCCCCCGTGCTGCCTTTCATGCTCCCGGAGTCGTGAAGCCGGTTTCGGAATGCAATGGCGCTATTTCCAAAGAGCAAGTCATGATGTACCCGCCTGGAATTCCTTTAATTGTTCCTGGAGAAGTCTGGACTCAGGAACTCATTGAGAGAATTGAGCACTACGAAGTCTTAGGAATTAAGCTTCTTTCGGCCTATAACAACGGTTATGAAGTGGTGGATCTCGCTAAATGGTCTCATTTTGCAACGTATGAGCGCAAGTTAAAAGCCTATTTGGAAAATCGTCGGACCACGCCAACAAACGATGGCTTTCATCTTCCCTTTGAAGGCTTGGCTCACGAGAAAACCTTGGTTCTTATTCCTTTTCGTGGGGACACATGGCGGAATAAAGCCATTCCTGCCCAGGAAGCTTTCAAAGAAGTTATCAAGGCCATCGCCCTTCATGAAAAAGTGGTGGTGGGTGTTCACCCCGCGATTTATAAAAACGTAGCTCCTAAGTACCGCGGCATAAAAAACATAGAACTATTGCCTATTCGTTATGATGACGCTTGGGCTCGCGATAACATGCCTTTGTTTGTCACGAACGGGAAAGCTCTTAGGACGGTTGATTTCCGTTTCAACGCTTGGGGTGGGAACTATGACGGCCTATACCGCAATTACCAAGACGATGATCATTTAGCCGCCCGTATTTCAAAGAAATGGGATCTGCCGAATTACTATTTGCCTAATTTTGTCTTAGAAGGGGGCTCCATCGCCGTGGATGGCGAAGGAACGCTCATCACAACCGAAGCATGTCTTTTATCCAAAGGTCGAAATCCGGCTTTCAGCAAATCGCAGATCGAAGAAATACTGGCGGCTTATCTCGGAGTCCAAAAAGTTATTTGGGTTCCTCATGGAATCTATCAAGACGAAACAGACGAACACGTTGATAACATGATTTCGTTTATTAAACCTGGCGAAGTTGTGATGGCTTGGACAAATGATGAAACCGATCCTCAATATGAATATTGCGCCGAAACGTTTGAGGCTCTTAAAAATGCCACGGACGCCAAAGGAAGGAAGCTCATGATTCATAAGATGCTTCTTCCTAACCCGCCGCTTTTCCTTACGGCCGAAGAGTCGAAAGGGCTTTTGAATTCCTCTTCGACTCTTGCCAAACGGGAACCGGGAAGAAGATTAGCGGCTTCTTATATAAATTATTATCAAGGGGAAGACTTTGTTGTGATGCCAGCTTTTGGGGTCAAAGAAGATTTACCGGCCTTTGAAGAAATGAAAAAGTTATATCCTAATAAAGTGATCCATCAGATAAACACCAAGGAGATTCTTCTTGGCGGCGGGAACATCCATTGCATCACGATGCAAGTTCCCACAAAGGAGGAATAGCCATGTTAACCAAAGTCGCCATCACTCAATTCTCGATGGACGATAATTATGATAAAAACATTGCAAAAGCCGATCAAATTATAGAAAAATCCGTTGCTAAAGGAGCCAAAATCGTTTTGCTTCCTGAACTTTTTGAGCGGCATTATTTTTGCCAAACCGAAAACTATGAGAACTTCAAATTAGCGGAATCCGCTATTTCTTCAAAAACTTTAAGGCACTATCAAGAAATTGCCAAAAAGAATCAGGTGGTTCTCCCAATTTCCTTTTTTGAAAAAGAAGGGAACTGTTTTTTTAATTCCTTGGCCATGATAGACGCTGACGGAAGAATCTTAGGAATTTATCGCAAGAGCCATATTCCAACAGGGGAATGTTATGAAGAGAAATTTTATTTTACCCCAGGGGATACGGGCTTTATGGTTTTCAAAACTTCGGCAGGACGTCTTGGCATTGGAATTTGCTGGGATCAGTGGTTCCCAGAAACCGCGCGAATCTTGGCGCTTAAAGGTGCCGAGATGCTGCTTTTCCCCACTGCCATTGGGAGCGAGCCCGTTCTTCCTAAGGACAGCAAGAATCACTGGCAGAATGTTATGCGGGGTCATGCAGCCGCTAACATCATGCCGGTAATAACTTCGAATAGAGTCGGAATCGAGAAAATTGGATCCTCATCACTGAAGTTTTATGGCTCCTCTTTCATTGCCGACCAACATGGTGAAATCGCTGTAGAAATGAATCGGGTCGAAGAAGGTTTCAAGACCGCCGATTTTGATTTAAAAGCCATCTTTGAAGAACGGTATAGTTGGGGCGTTTTTAGAGATAGGCGCTTGGATCTTTATGGCGATTTATTGAAGAACGACTCTTCAAGAAACTTCAAAACGAAAAAACGATAATAAAAACCAAAACTCCAATTGCGATCAAGGCAAGAATAATCGGGAAGAGATAAATAAAGCTGAATTTTTTCTTTTTCATCTTTGGCATCTATTATACAATTACCCACGTTAATCATGGAATGGCTTTGGCTTTCGTTTATCTATGGAATCGCTCTTTCGATGGATTGTCTAGCCCTTTCTATTGCGGATGGACTTGTCTATAGTGACCTCACTAAAAAGAAAGCGTTTTTCATCGCTGGCGTTTTTGCTTTAGGGCAAGGACTTTTTCCGCTGCTCGGCCACTTGCTTGGCCTAGCTTTCTCCCGGTGGATTGACCAATACGATCATTGGATAGCGTTCTTTCTGCTTGCTTTCATTGGCGGGAAGATGGCTATTGAAGGCATTATCGGAATCCTTAAGCCTGCTTCTAAAGAGGCTTGCGACTGTCAAGGCAATAACTGCAAAAAATTCAATTATGGTGAAGTGATTATCCAAGGAATTGCCGATTCGATTGATGCTTTGGCAGTGGGAATAACGATTGATACGAACATTCATGCGGACAGCGGGGCCACTTACGAAATTTATTTGGCTTTTGGGATCATCGCCTTATGCACTTTCGGGCTTTCCATTCTTGGGATCTTTGCAGGGAAGAAAATTAGCCTATTGCTTAAGGGGAAGTATGAGATTAGCAATGTCATAGGAGGTGCAGTCCTTATTTTGCTTGGAATCTTGATTTTGCTTGAAGGATTAAATCTATTTCATTGGTAGTAAAATAGTCGCGATGAAATGCAAATCCCGCTTTTTCGTTTTTGTGGTTTTGCTGGTTTTAGGCCTTTCGGCGTGTTCTCCCAACGGTTCTTCTTTCGCAGAGTCTGTTGCTTCAGAAACTAAAGACATTACTTTGAACAAGGATTCTGCCATCGCTTGGACTGAAAGCAATGGCATTTATTCCGACGGCATTTTGCGGTGTAAGGTGGCCAAAGGGACTGCAAGCGACGAAGGTTGGTTTTCATTAGCCCAAGGGGGTTTGTTCAAAAACGTTTCGCTTAATGAGTCTTTGCCTCCTTCCTATTACTGGGATGCCATTTCTGTGGATTTTAAACGAACGAGTGATTACGGATATCTCACCGTGCGCGGATCAGAATTCGAAATAACCTCTCCTGAGAATGGGGCCTACGAAGTTGAGGGCAATACCAAGCTTTTCTTTTCAAGCGACCGGTCTTCTTTTCCATATTTTTCCTTGTATGTTTGCGTTGGCGCTTTCGTTATTAATTCCATCACTTTGTACGGAGCTAAAAAAAGTGAAATCAACCAACCAAGCTTTTTGGATTTTTATACGATTAACGATACGCATGGGGCAGCGGATTACATCGCTTCCAAATACCAGGCCGGAATCTCTAGGCTTTCATCTTATATTCTTAATCAAGAAAAGGCCAAACCAGATAATACGGTTCTTGTTTCTTCTGGAGATATGTGGCAAGGCGGCGCTTTGTCCAATGAAACCCATGGTGAACTTATGGTCAACTGGATGAATACGGCCGGTTTTGAATCAATGGCCATTGGGAATCACGAATTTGATTGGACCGCTGACTATATCGCTCGGAATTCAAATCTCGCGAATTTTCCTTTTTTGGGAATCAATATTCTGGATGGGAACAACGTAAGACCCTCTTGGGCGGCACCCAGCATGATAGTCCAGCGCGGTCGCTACAGGGTTGGGGTTATTGGGGCGATTGGGAAGCTTGAGAATTCCATCGCTGCCTCGAGTTTGGGAAGCTATCATTTCGATGGGAACATTCCCTCTCTTGTTTCGGCTGAAGCGAGGCGGTTGCGTTCAGAAGAAGGATGCGATGTCGTTGTGCTTTCTCTTCACGATTCGTCTTTTGATACTTCCGCTTGCCAAAATATCGATGCCGTTTTCGAAGGCCATTCTCATCAAGACTATGAAAACGTAGATGTTTATGGCATCCCCCATGTTCAATGCAGTGCTAATGGCAGCGAATTCCAGAAAGTTCATTTTGAGGAAGTCGATGGGAAATTAAAATTTGCCAGCTGTTCTCAAGAAAAATTTAGCGTGGTTTCTAACGTATCTGAAGACCCAATGGCTAAAGGAATTTATGACTATTATTACGCCCAGCATCCCGGAATTGATGAAGTAGTTGGCCATTCCGACACCCTCATTTCCGAAACCGAATTGGCTAGCATTTCATCGAAAGCTTTGTGCGAATATTACAAGAATGTCAATTGGAATTCCAATATGGCGGCCGGAATTATCAATTGGGGCGGAGTTAGGCAAACCATTCCGGCCGGCGATATTACTTATGCCGAGGTTTATGCCGCTTTGCCCTTTGATAACGACAATGTTATGTGTTCCTTAACTGGCGACAATTTTAAAAAATTGCTTAGTTATTCTTCTTTATCGATATATTCAACCACAACTTCCGCTGATATCGTAAGTTCCAACACCTATTATGCGATGATTATTTCTTATGTTAGCGATTACGTCTATTACGCGCCATTGCTTACGGAAATCAAACGGGACGCCACAAAGCGTTTGCGGGATATTGTGGCTGACTATTTTCGGGCTGGAAACAATGTCTAATTTCAGTTTGGTCGTTCAGGGCGGAGGATCCCGCGGTTCTTATGCTGGTGGAGTCCTTGATACAATGATGCGAAACGAACTTTGGGCTTCCGAAGTTTATGGCACCAGCGCAGGCGCTCTTCTTGCTTGCAATTACATTAGTAAAGATTTGGAACGTTGCATCAAGATGATTTATGAGATGCCTAAAAACAAAAAGTTTGTTCGTCCCCTCAATTACTTTAAAGATGGTTCAATTTTTGACTTTCGCTTTCTCTTTGAAGAACTTCCCAAAAAAGAGTTGCCATTTAATGCTGAAGAATTTAAACAAAATCCCTGCAAGTTCTATGTTGTTGCCACCAATTGCCTGACCGGAGAAGCGGCTTATTTCTCCAAAGACGATTCCGAATTCTGGCAGGCTCTAGAGGCTTCGGCATCACTTCCGCTTGTGAGCAAACCCGTCTTTGTTCATGATATTCCCTATCTTGATGGCGGGACAGCTTGTCCCATTGCTTTTGAACGGCCAATAAAGGAAGGCAAAGAAAAAATCGTTGTGATTTCCACTAGGACGAAAGGCTATCGGAAACGGCCCTTAAGCAAAATCGAACATCACCTTGCCAAACGTTTGTATAAAGCCTATCCCAAGTGGCTGGTGTCTTATGAGAAAAGCGTGACCACTTATAACACGTTGATGGACAAAATGGATTCATTGGCAGACCAAGGGCGAATTTTCGTCCTTTATCCTTCGGTTCCTCCAAAAATCGGACATGCGGAAAAAAGAAAGAAAAAGCTCGAAAAAATCGTTAATCTCGGGGTTAAAGACGCCCTTTCGTCTTTGCCGGCCTTAAAAGCTTATCTATCAAAGTGATACTTTGATAAGATATAAAGGCCAATGAACAAAAACGATATCAAAAGTCAAAGGTCGGAACGAGGCTTAATTGATCCCGAGAAGACCAAAACATTTCTCGTCTATCACGAAACCGATCTTTTGGCATTTTTGCGTGAGAAAATTCCAAGTCAAAGCCAGCATAACATTCGTCATATTATCGCCAATCATCAAGTAGCTGTCGGAGGTGCGCCCGTATCCCTTTTTACCTTCAAACTTTATCCTGAAGATGAAGTTACGGTTTCTTGGAATCGCATTGCTAAGCACGAACGGCACGATCTCCCGATTATTTATGAAGATGACGACATTATTGCCATAAACAAGCCCTCAGGTCTTTTAAGCACTCCCAGCGAGCGGGAGAAAGGGCACACCGCTCTTCGCTTAATTACAGATTATGTTACGCAGAAAGATCGTAACGGTCGTATCTTTGTTATCCATCGTTTGGATGAAGACACCTCTGGGGTTCTTATCTTTGCCAAAAATTGGGAAATTCGCGAAGCCCTGCAAAACGATTGGGCCGATGTCGTTACCAACCGGGGTTATTACGCCATCGTCGAAGGAACCGACATTCCCGAAGAAGGAACCCTTAAAGACTATTTGGCTCAGGACAGCACCTTTCAAGTCTACGTTTGCAAAAATCCTAGCAAAGGCAAATTGGCCATTACCCATTACAAGAAAATCGCGGCCCGGAACGGTCTCGCTCTTTTGGATGTTCATATTGATTCCGGACGCAAAAACCAGATTCGGGTTCAGCTCGGGAACATTGGGCATTATGTGATTGGAGATGACCGCTATGGCGAGCCTTCGAATCCTCTTCACCGATTAGGCTTGCATGCTTACGAATTGGATTTTACGAATCCTCTTAATAAAAAAGAGTACAAAATTAGCGCTCCGATGCCGGAAGAATTCGGGCGCCTTTTTGGAATCACCGAGGGTGTTGAAAAGAAAGAAGCTCCTCAAAAAATAGAGATTGGCGATTCCAAGAAGTCACGTTATTATCAAGACCAGAAACATGATTACAAAAAGTAATTTAAAACCTTGGTTGCAGGATCTTCTGACTTCTTTTATTAATGTTTTGCCGATTGTAGCGGTGGTACTTGTTCTTTATTTTTCTGGGCAGGATTCAGATTTTTGTCTTGCTCGTGACCTTAGCGAGAACGGCTATCCCAATGAGTTGTTTTCCTTTTTGATTTGCTCTTTGATTGTGGCACTTGGCCTTGGCCTTTTCTCCATTGGGGTTGATCAGTCTTTATGCCATATCGGAAATATCATTGGCGGTCATTTGACGAAAAAGCAGAACATGTGGCTTTTTGTTATTCTTACCTTTTTCATTGGATGCCTTATTACAGTCGCTGAGCCTGATCTTGTGATTTTGGCCAGCGAAACCGGCATGAATCAAATCGTTCTTATTCTAACTATTTCGATTGGGGTGGGACTTTTCTTGGTGTTGGGGACGTTGAGAATTATTTTCCAGGTGGATTTGAGATTGGTTTTCTTGGCGGTTTACGGTCTTGCCTTCATTATCACTAATTTGGCCGCCCCAGAGCTGATTCCGTTAGCTTTTGACGCTGGAGGCGTGGCGACTGGGCCAGTTACGATTCCTTTTATCTTAGCTTTCGGGGCCGGCGTCGCGGCCTCTCGGGAAGGCTCGCATTCCGGATCGGATGATTTCGGCCTTTCGGCTCTTGCCACCGTAGGTCCGATTATCGCCATTCTTATGCTGGCGATTTTTTATTCGAGTTCCAAAGTCTCTTATACAGTGCCCTCCATTGCTCTCAAACTTGACCCAACCTTATATAGCGATAGTTTTAAATCCTCGCTTTGGAATGTTTTCTTGGGGATTGGCCCCCTTGCTTTGTTTTTCCTGATTTATGATTTGATTTTCTTGCATCTAGGGAAGAAAGATCTTCTTAAGATATTGGTCGGACTGATTTATTGCTACTTTGGCCTTGTTCTTTTTCTCGGAGCCGTGCAGGTTGGTTTTACCTCCGTCGCCCAAAGCATCGGGAATTCGTTAGGGAGTTCAAATGGCCTTCCTTTGGCCACTCTTATCGGAGCAATTTTTGGCTGTTTTGCCGTTTTGGCGGAGCCGGCGGTTGGAGTTCTCGTGACTCAAATCCAGACAGTTTCTGAAGGGACGATCAAGAAGGGCGGCTTCTTGGCCATCAACGCTCTCTCGATCGCCGTGGCAGTGGCCTTGTCGGTGATTAGGGCCTATTATCAGTTTTCCATCATGTGGTATTTCGTTCCTGGTTATATCTTGGCCCTTGGTCTTATGTTCGTGATTCCTAAAATATATTCTTCGATTGCTTTCGATGCCGGCACCGTGGCCTCAGGGCCGATGGCCACCTCTTTTACGATGCCTTTTATCATCGGTTTCGCTTGCGCCTATTATCAGTCCGTTGGTATAACGGGGAACGCTTTGACTACCGCAGTGTATGAAGACGCTTTCGGCGTCGTCAGCATGATTTCTCTTATGCCTTTAATCGTCGTGCAGTTGGCGGGTCTTTATGCTGGGGTCAAAAGAGACGCCATCTATTCCAAAGCCCGCAAGAGAATCTTGGAACCAGATGACGATCAGATCATTCATTTCAAAGAGGAGAGCGCTCAATGAAAGACCCTTTGCTTAAACTTCCGGAATTAAAACGGGGGGAGAGGCTTTTGCTTTCATCCAAGAAAAAAGATGAGAAAGAGCCTCTTCCTTACGAAGAGACCCACGCTCTTGAACGTCTCTATTTCCTTATGACGATAATCCCTAACGGTCAGGCCAGCGCCATTGTCGATCTTATCCTGCAAGTCGATGCGGCGGCGTGCTTCGTGTGTCATGGCAAAGGAACGGCCACGAAGGATATTTATGAGGTTTTAGGATTAGGGGAGAATCATAAACAGATTGTTCTGTCTCTTATAAAAGAGGCTAATTGGACTAAACTAAGAGGGCTGTTTGTTACGCGGTTCGCCATCAGCGATTGGAGCAGGGGAGTAGCTTGCGTCATCAAAATCGATTCCCTGTGCGGAGTGAGCGCCTACAAAATGCTGACTAACAACAGGGGCCTAAAAGAGGAGGGAGTAGCGCCTATGGTTAACGATCAAATCCAAAAGAAAGGCGATTACGAGGTCGTGATGGTGATTGTGAATGATGGCTACACCGATCTCGTCATGGACGCCGCTAGGAAAGCCGGAGCCAAAGGAGGAACCATCATCACCGCTCGGGGGACTGGCAATAAAGATATCGAAAAATTCTTTGGCGTGGTGATTACCCCCGAGAAGCAGGTGGTGGTGATTCTCGTCCCGAAGAAAATTAAGGACGATGTCATCGAAGGAATTTACAAAGAAGCCGGAATCAACACCAAAGGCCAAGGAATTGCCTTCGCGATGCCAGCTTCCGATGTCGTTGGCATCGTTGAAGATGTTCCCGAAACCGATTCGCCCATAGAAACTCCGACTGAAGAAAAATAGAAGCGGAACCTTATGGGAAATAATAATTCCGTAACCTTAGGCGAATTAAGGCAAAAAAAGCCTACTTTTTCCGAATGGTCCCATAAACATCTTTCGTGGCTTTTTGATAGTTTTAGTCTTTTCTATTTCTTTGTTTTTATTTTTATTTTGGGTTTGGCCTGGATGGGTTATTCCCTTATCGTCAACTATGGAACCCAACTTTATGGTTGGGATTATCAAAGCCAATATGTGACCCTTGCTTATAATTTTTGGGACACATGGCGTAATTTCTTCAAAACCGGAGTTTTTCAGCTGTACGGGACTGCCACCTATCTAGGGACGGATAATATCGGATCTAATTCCTATTATGGCCTCTTTGACCCATTTCTTTTTGTTTGTTATGTCTTCCCACGAAGCTGGGTTCCCCAGACTTTTGCTTTAGCGACCGTTTTCAAGGGCGTGGCCGGGGCAGCGGCCATGCGTGGATATCTTAAATACCTTGGCGTTTCTGAAAAATCATCGCGATTAGGCGGCGTCGCTTTTGCTTTCTCAGGTTATGTGACCTTCATGGAAGGATTCCCTTCCTTTGTTTCCATGGCTTTTTGTATTCCGCTAGTGATGCTCGGCATTGATAGGGTTCTCAAGGAAAGAAAGCCGGCCGCACTCGTCTTCGGCCTCTTTTTGCTTGGGATGATTTCTTTCTTTTTCCTTGTGGTCGTTTGCATTTGGGGCGTTCTTTATGCTCTTTGGCGCTATTTTTGGACCATTAAAACTCGGAATTCAAAAGAGAATATCTCTGCAATATTCGTTGGGATATTTGCTTTTGCTGTTGGAATCCTGATGGCAGGATGGACTCTTTTCCCCTCTTTGCGCGAATCTTCGTTATCCGGCCGAACCGTTTCAATCGGCTCCGCTTATCTCTCCTCTTTGAAAAACGCTTTTCTCAGCCAAGATTTTAGGACCGTCTTTGTTCGCCTCTTTGAAATGGTTGGCGACAACCCTGGCCGTGAGATGCAGGGCCTTGTGAGTTTCTTTTATCCCACTTGCAACTATCTTTTCCTGCCTTTGTATAAAGTTTCTTCGGGCTACGCTTACGATTCGTGGACCGCTTCGTTATTTTGCTACACTCCGATTATTATTCTTTTTTTTATCGGCCTTGTAAGTTCCGTTCGCCGTAAAGAATGGTCGCATTTAATTGCGTTTGCCTTATGCGCTTATCTCGTTTTCACCGATTTTGCTTATTTCTTTTTCTATGCTTTCTCCGGTGATGGTTACGGACGCTGGTACATTGTCCTTGTTCCTTTAATTATTTATTTCGCTTGTCAAGAATTTGATCGCCTTGATAAAGAAAAGAAAGAAACGATTTTAACTGGCGTTTTAAGTGCTCTTGCCCTGACGATATTAACTTGGGTTTTGTGTGTTACCTGCATATCGGGGAAAGATTTTACTATTTTGGAAGAAGGCGCTTATTTTAAGGAAACTTATATCGCTCCGGCTTCTTTCGTGGTCGATGGGATCGCTCATTCTCTTTTGTGGGAGGTTTACTACGAGATGGGTTTAGACGTCGCCGTAAGCGTTGTCATTATTTTTTTCCGTCACAAAGACTGGTTGTGGAAGGCCTTGATTGGGTTTGTGGCGGTGGAAACTATCGTGGCTGGTAACCTCAGTTTCGTCTATGGAAGTATTTACTCTTATGACGCATCCTATAACGGCGGTTCGAAATTCTCTTCTGAAGCCACCGAAGTTTGGGATAATATTGATTCATTTGATGGTGACACCTATTACCGGGCTTATATGGATGGTCTTCCGGAATCCAACAGCCAAGAGGCTTTTGGCTATAACGGAACGAGTTGCTTCCATTCGCTATTCAATTACGATTTGGCGCAGCTTACGCGCTACAGCCATATGGCCCTAGCCGAAGGTACCGGAACGAAATATGGATCGACTTATTACACTAAGAGTTGGTCGGGCTATTATGGCAATAAACGTTTTGCCTTTGACACCGCTCTTTCGATGAAATATTACGCGATCGAGAACGAAGGGTATGGGAATTGCGAGGCTATTTACTCTAATGCCGATAACGTCCCCTTTGGTTCAACTCTCGTTTACGGGGATGGCACAACGCCCTTCCGCGTTTATCAAAATCCTTATGTCACCGAGACTAAAGGCGGGGTTGCCTTTGGCCACGCCGTCGATCATCTCTACAAGAACAAAAACAGCGCCCTTAGCACATACGCTTCTCCGAATATCGATGATTTCTTCTCCAATGGCGGTAGCTCCTTGGAGCTTATTCGCAACGAGGAAACCTATCTTGATGGGGCTATCATTAACGTCGACAACGGCGATGCTGCGAAAATTGAAAAAGAAGGTTTGGACATTTCTTTTGAAACGGCCGTTCCGACCTATTCCTCCATTAAGCTTTCCTTCATGGATTATTCCTCTATGGTTTATTCGAATACGTATGATTGGTGGGGACCGTTAACGAGCAATGGGCACGCCGGCCCAACTTATTTCCTAACCGACGCCGCCACAACTAAAGCCGAACCTGGCGGTACCTATAACGCCGATACCGACAAATTCGTCTTAACGCCCAAAAATGGTGAGGCGTATTTCAATACCGACAATACCGGGGCTTATTTCTTAATGAAGTATTCTTCTTCGGTCAAAAACCGAGTTTGCTTCGTGGGTGATACCTTCAATGCCGATGGGACGGTTGCTGCAAGCAACAAGCTCTTGTCTTATGAATATCATTCCATCGCTTCTTATCAGAATCATTTGGTTGGTTCGGGCGGCGATCTCTTTGGCTTTTACCCCGAAGGTCGCGTCAAATACATTTTCTTCTGCCCTAAGAACAGCGACGTGAGTCCTTCTACGTTTACCTATTATCCAACCATCTATATGTGCGAACGTTCCGCCATTGAGGATGAGATGGCCAAGCTTTCCGGCAGCGATTACAGTCTTTCCGATGCCAAATATTCCACCGATCGCCTCACCTTCGACAGCGATTTTTCGAAAAAACGGCTTGTTGTCACTTCCTTAGGCTATGATGCCGGATGGAAAGTCACAGCCACCGATGCCGCCGGAAATGTAACGTACCCCAGTGTTTATAACCTTGACGGTGGCTTCGTCGGATTCGTGGCTCCTGAAGGCTCTACCACCTATGTCATGGCTTATGAGGCGCCATATCTTAAAGTCGGAGTGGTTGCGGCTATTGTGAGTTTTGCTGCTTTTGCTCTTTATGAAGGATTGTATTTCTTCCGAAGCATCCGCAAAGAAGAAACCATGCTCAGCGTGGAAGGGAGCGATGGCAAGCCCAAGAAGAAAAAAGAGGAGACAAACCCCTCCGAACACAAAACTACTTCTTGATGTGCTTTAGATAAACATCATAAACGCGGTTCTTCGGAATCGCGTTTTCTTTGCTGACCGCGGCGATGGCCTCTTTGGAAGAAAGGGATTTAACTTTTTCTTTTAAAAGTGAAACGATGGTTTCATCGCTCAGTTCAACCGCTTTAGTAACTTGCCCCCCGACAACGATGACGATTTCTCCGATAAGAGTCGCGGGATCAAGGTCCGCCAATTCGCCTAAGGTTCCCCGAATATATTCCTCATGGGTTTTGGTTAATTCGCGGCAGAGGCAAGCTGTTCTTTCGCTTCCGAAAGCTCCCAACAGATCTTTAAGGGTAGCCCCGATCCGATGAGGCGCTTCATAAAAAATGATGGTGTTCCCAAAATCTTTTAATGAAGCCAGTTCTTTCTTGCGAGCGGAAGGCTTGCTGTCCAAGAAACCATAGAAATAGAAGTGATCGGTTTTTAATCCGGAGCCGACGAGAGCGCATAGCGAAGCGCTGGGCCCATTAAGAACCGCGACTTTAAACCCTTCTTTAATGCAGCGGGAGGCGAGCCGTTCCCCCGGATCGGAAACCGAAGGATAACCGGCATCGGACATATACGCAATTTTTTTGCCTTCTTTTAATAAAGAGACAATCTTGTCCGATGCGGTTTCTTCGTTATGCTCATGGCAGCTGATCAAAGGCTTGTCGATCCCAAAGTGAAGCAAAAGAAGACCCGAATTGCGGGTATCTTCGCAAGCGATGAAGTCCATCGTCTTGAGGGTTTCGACCTCGCGCGGAGTCATTTCCCCCAGATTTCCGATGGGCGTGCATGCCAAATAAAGAAGCGGTGTTTTTCCTTCGTAATTCAACTCGCGGACAATCATTTTCAAACGGCCTTTGGAGCGGGGGTTAAAGCGGAGGCAACGCCAACCGCGTTTTTTGCCATCGCGTTATAGTCCTCGAGAGTCACGAATTTCGTATCGGAAGGGTTTGAAAGCTTTACGGAACGGGAAAGAATGTTATAACCATCGACGGTATAATCCAACCCGCCGTCATGAACCACGGAACCGATCCGCGGGAAGTCTTTTTTGGCTTCGGTATAAACGTCGTCTTCATAAAGAAGGCAGCAAATGAGCTTTCCGCATTGGCCCGAGAGCTTTGGAATATTCAAAGTGAGCATTTGATTTTTAGCGCGCGAAATCGAGATTCCATCAAATTGGTTAAGAAAGGTAGAGCAGCAAAGCGTTAATCCGCAAATGCCGATCCCGCCAATCATTTTTGCCTTATCCCGCGGCGCTAATTGGTGAAGTTCGATCCGGCATTTAAGCTGAGGAGCCAAGACCCTCAGGAGTTCCCGAAAATCCACCCGGTTTTCAGAGGTGTAGGTGATGGTTACCTTCGATCCATCAAGCGTGTAGTTGGCATCTAAAAGCCGCATTGGGAGATTGAGGTTATTCACTTCTTTTTGAGTGATTTCCAAAGCCATTTTGGCTTCGCGTTTGCCAAGGTTATAGTCTTCCATGTCTTCGGCCGTTGGCTTCCTCATGACGGGTTTGAGCTCAAGCTGAGACGTATAGGCAGAAGTGCTTCGCGGCGAGGAGGTGACGGTTCCGATTTCGTAGCCTGCAATCGTTTCGACCACGGCTAAATCCCCAATTTTGAGATCGTCCGTTTGCAAGCCGAAATAGTAGGATTTTCCTGATCCGGCAAAGCGGATACCAACGAAATACGGATAAGGCTGAATGGTATTAAGATCTGTCATAAGTTGCTCCTTGCGATGGCGTGTATTAGGTGCTCAAGTAAAAGGGAAATGCTGATATTGAGATCCAATTGGTTCCTGACCTTCATGATTTCAAGGAGGCTTTCCTCAAGATGCGGAAGATTGTTTGCCAATGGCTCAATCAGTTTAGCATAGGAGACCAAGACGATACGTTGTTTTTCCTTTTGAGCGATAGCGTCTTTGAAGGCAAGCGAAAGCATGTCGAGAAAATAACGGGCGTCTTCCTTTGAAGACAAAGAAGGGATAATCTCATTTTCAAAAGCGAAGATTGCTTCAGAGGAAGAGCCGTTTAAAGCTTGGAGGGCCACTTCGAAAGAGGCCTTAGCGTCTTTATAATCGGATTGCTTGGCTTCTTTGGCGAGCAGAACCCCGCTGTTGCAGAAATAGGAGAGGAGTTCGGCATCCTCCTCAGCCACGCCTTCGGCTTTGGCTTCGGCGATAACCTCCTCGCGGGGGGCCAGCACCATGCGGATGGTTTCGCAGCGCGAGACAATCGTCGGCAAAACCCTGGCCTCGTTTGCCGTCGTTAGAATCGCATAGGTATTTTTTGTGGGCTCCTCGAGAAACTTCAATAAAGAATTAATGGCTTCGGGCGTCATGTTTTCGACCAAATGAATGATGTAGATCATGATGCCTTTGCTTTCCAAAGGCGTCCGCGTGAAATTGCCAACGACATCCTGGACATCATCTTTTTTAATCGTTCCGCCCTCGCCATCCAAAATCAAAAAATCGGCATAATTTCCATGTTCGAGCCTTAAGCATGTGCGGCACTCTTCACAAGCCAGGGGGTTAGGTTTGTCGCACAAAAGGGATTGGGCCAAGAAAAGGGCCGTCTCTTTTAAAGGAACGCCGGCTTCCCCGCTTAGCAAATAAGCGTGGGAGACCCGTTTCGTCGCTGCCGCGTTCGCGAAGGTTCGGTAAACGAGAGGCTGGTTTTTTTCGAGATATTCGCCAAATTTCATTTCCCCATCCGTTCTTTGATTGCCTTATAGACGATTTCAGCTACCTCATCTTCGCTTTTGGCGGCGTCGATGACGATGTAGCGTTTCGGAAAACGGGCTGCCAATTCATGGAAAGCGGTGCGAACCTTTTTGTGAAAGGGGAGTTTTTCAACATCCAGGCGATTGACCTCCCGCCCAGCGTTAGCCGCAATTCTTTTTAACCCGACTTCGGGATCAAGATCGAATAAAAGCGTGAGATCCGGTTCTAAGCCTTCGGTTGCGAAGAGGTTCATGGCCAAAACATTGTCAATGCCTAGGCCGCGGGCCCCGCCTTGGTAGGCCAAAGAAGAATCGATATAGCGATCGCACAAGATAAGGTCCCCTCTTTTAAGCGCGGGGAGAAGCTCTTTAACAAGGTGCTGCCTTCTCGCCGCCGCATATAAGAGGGCCTCGGTTCGCGGATCCATGTCCGTATTGCGTTTATCAAGGATGATGTTGCGAATTTCTTCGCTGATGGCATCGCCTCCGGGCTCCCGCGTTAAAAAAACTTTATAGCCTTCGCCGATCAAGCGATCGGAAACCCGTTTGACCGCGGTGCTTTTGCCAGAGCCTTCTCCGCCCTCAAATGTCACGAACATCAGATGGCCTTCCTTCCCTCAAAAGCCTTGGTAAGGGTAAGGCTGTCGGCGTAATCAAGCGAGGATCCCATTGGGAGCCCATAGCCGAGCCTCGTGACTTTGACGTTGCGGCCTTCAAGCAATTTAGCGACGAATAAAGCGGTGGTCTCGCCATCCAAAGTCGGATTGGTTGCCAGTATGACTTCTTTGACGTTCTCGTTTTTGATGCGGCCGAGCAAAGCATCGATGGTGAGATTCTCCTCTCCGATTCCTTTGGAAGGCGAAATGACGCCCCCCAGGACATGATAGGTTCCGACGTACGTATTCATTTTCTCAATGGCCACGGCGTCTTTGATATCGCTCACGACGCAAATGGTCGAATGGTCGCGGTTAAGATCTTCGCAGATTTCGCATTTCTCTTTTTCGCCCTCGACATAAAGACCGCAGATTGGGCAGCGGTGGATTTTCGTCGAAACCGCCGCTAGGGCAGAAGAAAATTCTTCGCGATCTTCGTTTTTCATGGCTAAAACGGCATAGGCCATGCGTTCGGCGCTTTTAACGCCAACGCCTGGAAGTTTGCCAAAAGAGTCAATTAATGCGGCTACCGTTTGAAGTTCTTTCATCTTAGAATGGCAGCGCTCCCTTCCGGCCGGTGATACGCTCATCGATCGCATCGCTTTCGGTCTTGATTTCTTGCAGGGCTTCGTTAAGAGCCATGACGATGGCTTCCTCGATCATCTCTTCGTTATCGGCGGTCAAAGCCTCATTTTCGATTTTGAGGCTTTTTATCGTTTTGTCGCCTTTGACGACGAGTTCGACGATGCCGGCTTTTTTGACAACGAATTCTTTGGCGTCGAGTTCTTCGTGGGCTTTCACGAGTTCGCGTTGAAGGCGTTGGGCCTCCATCAGCATTTGCTGCATCTGATTCATGGTTTTTCTCCTTTGTTATTTTGGAAGGTTAAGCTTGATATCGGCTTTTGCGGGAAGCTGATTGACTTCCTGAAGGTTGAAGAAAGCGGTCGTGATGCGATTTCGATCCGTAGGGTCAATCGCGTAAATGAAGACCTTTCTTCCTAAGACGGTAGCGAGAAGCTGTTCGAGCGGTTCTTGATTGGCAGCCACGTTGGCTTCGTTCTTCCTCCGCGTGAAGTTGTAAGCAAGAACGATTGCGTCTTTGCAGAGGCAAAAGGGATTCCCGTCGGAAAGGAGGGTGGCCAAATTGCCTAATTTGGGATCCACTTTGAGAGCGTCGAAGGCCTCCCATTTATCGACGAGGGCAATTCTTTCGTTTTTGTCGGCAAGCACCATGATTTTTATGATTTCATCGTCAGACAAGGTGTTCTGATCGCCCGCAATGGCGATAGCGGGTTTTGTTACGCTCGTGATATCAAGAGACGGGCTTGGACGAACGACTGCCGGTGCTGGATCGGGCAGCGGCGCCGAATCCGAGATTGGCGTTGCTTCAACTTTTGGGGCAATGGTTTCTTTGGCCGTTTCTTTATTTTTGCTTTTCGAGGATTTCTTGGTCGGAACCGCCGTCGGTTTAACTTCTTCAGGCGTCTTTTCTTCTTCGAAAAGAAAATCCGGCGGGGTCTCGGCTTTGATGGGTCCGGGAGCGGGAGAAACCTGAACTTGTTGCACCATGACAGGGGCGGGGGTTGAAACCGAGACATCTTTTTTCGGAGTTTCGGCTTCAGCCGTTGGCTTAGGGCTTGGTTGAATGGATGGCTGAATTATTTTTTTAGGCTCAGGGGTCGTTTCTTTTTTCGGCGCGGGTTTGGTTTCTTCCGGAATTTGAATCGCAGGAGCGGAGGAATCGCTGCGAGCGGCCATTCTTAGAAGCGTAAGTTCGAAAAGAGAACGGATATCGCTCACATTCCGGAAATCGTTTTGGGCGTCGATCAAGGAAGTGATCATCTCGTCGCAATCCTTTACGGAGAGGGTTTTCATTAAGGAAGTAGCCTCTTCGACGGTCATTTCCTCAAGAAGAGTGGCATCGGATGTTTTCTCAAAAATCAAAAGGTCTTTGAGAATGGAGATCAACTCCGAAACGAGACGTCTTACATCGATCCCAGCGGCAAGATAGGCTTCGCTTTTGCCGACGACGCGAGTGACGTCACCTTGTTTGATCGCATTGAGCAAATCAATTTTTTCGTCTTCGCTGGCCAGCCCGAAAATCGTCAAAACATCGTCTTCGCGGAGCTTGTTATTGGAATAAGCCAAAACCTGATCGAGAATCGACAAAGCATCGCGCATGCCGCCATCGGCCAATTTGATGATGGCTTTTAAACCGCCCTCGTCGTAATCGGTTTTTTCGGCAGCTAACACTTCTTTGAGTTTTCCTTCCATTTCTTCGCTGGTCAGTTTGGTGAAATCAAAGCGCTGGCAACGGGAAAGAATGGTTGGGATGACTTTGTATGGCTCGGTGGTGCAAAGAATGAAAATGACATTCTCGGGAGGTTCTTCAAGAGTCTTTAGAAGAGCATTGAAAGCCCCCGTCGACATCATATGAACCTCGTCGATGATATAAACCTTATAGCGCCCTTTGATGGGGGCGTACTTGACCTTTTCGATTAAATCGCGGACCTGGTCCACTCCGTTATTGGAAGCCGCATCGATTTCAATGACGTCGGGATGGGTCCCATCGGTGATCGCTTGGCAGTTTGAGCATTTGTTGCATTGATGCCCAATGCCTTCTTCACAATCAAGAGCCTTGGCAAACAGCCGTGCCATCGTTGTTTTCCCCGTTCCGCGAGGCCCGGCGAAAAGGTAAGCGTGGGCGATTTTATCGGAAGCAAGGGCGTTCGTGAGCGTCCTGACAATGGGTTTTTGGCCTGCCACCTCGTCAAATGTCTGGGGTCGATAGGTTAGATAGAGTGCTTTATATGACATGATGAATACCGCCTTCGATTATACCTATTAACCTTCGTTCCCACTAGCAAGAAATGAGGCATTGGAAGCCTTCTTCATGGGCCCTTTGTATGGTATAATCGCCACGCATCGAGGTTATCTATGGAAGAAAGCATGCGCAAGAGGCTTGAAGCCATTAAAAAAAGGCACGAGGGAATCGACGTTGATTTGGCTGATCCAGCCCTTGTGAACGATATAGCGAGATTGACCTCCCTTTCAAAAGAAAGGGCCTCTCTTGACGATGCCTACTCCGATTACCTTCATTACCTGAAACTTGAAAGCGATCTCAAGGAAGCCATTGATGCCAGCCAAGGTTCGGATAAAGAACTGGCTGAGCTCATGAAGGAAGAAAAACATCGCCTCGAGACCGAAATGACGGAAATTGAAGAACGGCTCCATACCGTGCTGATTCCCGTTGATCCCAACGACAAGAAAAACATCATCGTCGAGATTCGAGGGGCCGTCGGGGGCGACGAGGCCAACATTTTCGCCGGCGATTTATTGCGAATGTATACAAGATATGCCGAGAGTCAAGGCTGGAAGGTCCAATTTCTCGATGGGGAACCCGGCTCAGCCGGTGGCTATTCCTATGTTTCTTTCATGGTCAAAGGTGAAAACGTTTATTCCAAACTCAAATTCGAATCCGGGGCCCATCGCGTTCAAAGAGTTCCAGCCACCGAAGCCTCGGGCCGCATTCAGACTTCGACCGCGACCGTCCTTGTCATGCCGGAAGCCGAAGAAGTGGACGTCAAAATAAATCCGGCCGATTTGAAAGTCGATACTTATCGAAGCCAGGGCGCAGGCGGGCAAAACGTCAACAAAACCGAGTCGGCGGTCCGGGTTACGCATATCCCGACGGGCATCGTCGTGAGCTGCCAAACCGAAAAGGCTCAGCTTCAGAATAAGGAAATCTGCATGCGGATGATTCGGGCCAAGGTCCGGGATTTTTACCAGTCGAAGCAGGACGACGCTAGGGCCTCGGAGCGAAAGCTCAAGGTAGGAACCGGAGAAAGGTCCGAGAAAATCCGAACGTATAATTATCCTCAAAACCGGGTGACCGATCATCGCATCGGTTTCACGATCAATACCTTGGACCGCGTAATGGAAGGGGAGATGGAGCCCATCATCGACGCTCTTATTCACTTTGATCAAGAGCAAAAGCTCCTAGAAAGCGAGAAGAAAGATGCCGACTATCGGTGAGGCTTATAAAAAAGCTTATGAGAAAGGCAAAGATCGTGGCGTGACGCCAATTGACCTTCGTCTTCTTCTCGTAAAGGATGAGGGTCTTAAAGAGCAAATCGATGTTATTCTCGACAAAGATCGGGAAATGAAAACCGCCCCGCTTTTCGAAAGCCAAGTGAATCGGCTCATCCAAGGCGAGCCCGTCGAATACGTCATCAACCAAGCCTCTTTTTTGGGACACGAGCTTTATGTCGATAAACGCGTTTTGATTCCACGAAGCGAAACCGAGGAACTGGTGGCTGCGATCACCGAAAAGATCAGCGATTACTTCGATCCGAGGAACTACCTCGTTTGCGCCGATATCGGAACTGGATCCGGAGCCATCGCCATCGCCCTCAAAGAATTTTTCCCGCATTGGATCCTGCTCGCCAGCGATACCTCCAAGGACGCTTTGGAAGTCGCCAAGAAAAATTTTGAAAGCACCAATACCCGGGCGGAGGTTTATCTCGGGGATGCCTTAACGCCTTATATCGACAATCGGATCAATCTTGATATCATCGTCTCCAATCCTCCTTATATCGAGAATAAAGAAAACGCTCAGGCCTCCGTGCGGGACTATGAACCGGCTTCCGCCCTTTGGCTCGACAAAAGCCACAGCGTTTATGAATCCATCTTTAAGAATTGCCTAAAAGTTAAGAAAGGATCGCTCTTCATGGCTTTTGAGATTTCCCCCGATCTTGTGGACTGGCTCGCTGGTATGATGAATAAGGAAATCCCCGGCAGCGAATTTTGCTTCCGCAAAGACCTTAATGGGTTAGAGAGATTTCTCTTCGTTTATTTGAAATAAAAGGACATCAAAAATGAAAGAACCAATGAAAGAGCTGACGGAAAGAAACATCGAGGAAGCGGCTAGCGTTCTTCGCTATGGCGAAGTTTTAGCCTTCCCGACCGAAACCGTCTATGGCGTTGGCGTGGTGTATGACAGCAAAGTCGCTTTCGAAAAACTCGTTTCTTTGAAGAAGCGTCCCCCGAACAAGCCTTTCGCCCTTATGTGCTCATCGCTGAAGCAGGCCTGTTCCTATATTGAAGCCGGGCCTAAGGCCAAGGCCATCATGGAGCAATACCTCCCTGGGGAATTGACCGTTCTCGTGAAGGCCAAGGAAGGCCTGCCGGAGTGGGTCACCCTTGGTACTGGAATCATCGGGATCCGAGTCCCGGACTCGGAGTTCGTATGCCGGATGATCGAAAGCGTTGGGAAACCATGCTTAGTCACCTCCGCCAATATTTCGGGGCAGCCGACCTCCAAATACTACGAAGAAGTCAAAAGAATCTTCGACAATCAAGTCGGAGGCATCGTCAAAGGCGAATGCAAGTCCCTTGTCCCAACCACGATCGTGGATCTCACAAGCGAAACCGGGATCAAGCTTGTTCGCGAGGGGCCGATTCCCTTTGCCAAACTCGAAAAGACATGGAGGGAAGCTAAATAATGAAAATAGCGGTGGGAAGCGATCACGCGGGCTTCGAGCTTAAGGAAGCCATAAAAAAACACCTGATTGACGAAGGCTATGAGGTCATGGACGAAGGCACTCATTCCTTAGACCGGGTCGATTATCCGATTTTCGGAGCCAAAGTCGCTCACGACGTTGTCGAGGGCAAGGTGGTTTTCGGAATCGTTTGCTGTGGCTCTGGCGAAGGAATCTCCATCGCCGCCAACAAGATCAAAGGCATTCGCTGCGGGATCGGCTATAACGATGAGGTCTCGCGTTTGCTTAGAGCGCATAACGACGCCAACATGATCGCGTTCGCAGGACGCTTCATGACCCCAAACGAGGTACTGCCTCGGGTCGACATGTTCCTCACGACGCCCTTTGATGGGGGTCGCCATCTTTCACGAGTTCAGGAAATCAAAGATCTGGAAGATAAGTTCTGAGCGTTTTCGGATGATGAAAGAGCCCCTCAAAAAGGGCTTTTTTTGGGTTCAAACGGCAAGCAAAGGCTAAGTATTAGCGTGAGCATCGAAGAGAGTTACGTCTGCCCCCGTTGCGGGAACGCCGACCCCCGGTATCTAGGCAAAAAAGGAGGTTTGCCTTATTGCCGGAAGTGCATCTCCTTCCTCGGCACGGAGGCAAGCGGGCTCCCTTCCTCACCTAAGGCCGCCCCGCTCAACCTTTATTATTCGCTATCTCAAGAGCAACGTTCCCTTTCGCTACGGATCATCCAGAATTTCGCTTCGGGGATCGACACCCTTGTTTATGCCGTATGCGGGGCCGGCAAAACCGAACTGGTCTATGGGGTTATTTCCTTAGCGATAACTCATGGCCTGAAAGTCGGATTTGCTTTGCCGCGAAGAGACGTTGTCATCGAATTATTTTGGCGCCTCAAAGAAGCCTTCCCCCAAAACAAAGTCGTGGCGGTTTATGGCGAGCATACCTTTGCCTTGGAAGGAGATGTGGTGCTTCTCACCACCCACCAGCTTTATCGCTATCCGCATTATTTCGATCTTTTGGTCATGGATGAGATCGATGCCTTCCCCTTTAAGGGCAGCGACCTTCTCATGGCGATGTTTTTCCGGTCGGTAAAAGGGCATTTCATCATGATGAGCGCCACGCCCAGCCCGGAGACCCTTGAGGAATTTCAGAAACCAGGCCATGACATCGTCGAGCTAAGAACCCGGTTTCACAAAAAGCCGATCCCGCTTCCGTCGGTCGTTTTGCTGCCGAGGATGCTCCAAGCCCTTCACATCATCAAAAAACTACGGGGGTATTTCAAAGAGAACAAGCCGTGTTTTGTTTTCACGCCTTCAATTGCGGAAAGCGAAGAACTTTTCCAAACAGTCTCGCCTTTTGCCAAGGAAGGCAACTTTGTCAATAGCCGTCTTGACAATCGCGAAGAGTCCATTGCCTCTTTCAAAGAGGGGAAACTAAAGTATCTTGTGACGACTTCCGTGTTGGAAAGAGGTGTCACGATCAAGAATTTGCAAGTTCTTGTCTACCATAGCGACGATGAGAGGATCTATGATTCCGCGGCTCTTATTCAAATGGCGGGTCGGGTTGGGCGGAAAAGCGAAGCCCCCGGTGGGGAAGTGATTTTCTTAGGGGAGAAGAAGACGAAGGCAATGGAAGCCGCCATCAGGGAAATTCGCTTTTGCAATGGCTTTCTGTAAGGTTTGTTTCAAAGAATTCACAATCCCAAGTTGGCGGCGCTTTTTCGGGGGTTGACGACCCCCACAACAAGAGCGTGCTGTTCAGCGTGGAAGCCTACGAGCAGGCGAATGCCGCCAAGTTCACGGATGGGCTGTTCTGCGTGGTGTTTGACGAAAAAGAAAAGCACTTCACACAAATCCCCTTGTCGCGGATCAACGGCATCCAGTGTAATCCGAATGACCCGATGGACTTGTGGGCAATCCAGACTACTTGGAACGGCAACCCGCAAACGTGGATCAAACTGGCACGCAACCGAGAGCGCACCCTGAAGTTGCAGTCTGGTGAAACAGTGGCGCGTTCAGTTCGGGCTTACGTGAGTCATACGAAGCGACAGTCGGGTTGGACTCTCGGTGTGCCTGACTCACTGGCAGGGCACATTTGGGTGCTCACCTACAACGCTTACCTCCGTGACAACGCCGAGTTGGTTCACGCTTTGTCGAAGATCGCCTGGAAGATCACGACCCCGAGTGCTGCCGCCAACCAGAAGGCCGCGGGTGTAGTTGAGGGTTCTGGTGGTGGTATTGGCGGGACATTTGCCTCCAACGGTGAACTTGCTGGTGTCGGTGTGCCGTCCGCTCAAGTGAACTTCAACAACGGGCAGCCCCTCGCAGCCCTCGTAGCAACCTCGTACGGTGTGCCGGTGATTGCGTTACTGTCCTCCCCTGGTGCGACTGGTGGCTCCTACGGCGCGGCAACTACTCTGGATGCCCCAACGTTGAAAGGCTTTGAGGCTGTTCAAGACTCGTGGGTGCTGTTTTACGAGGAAATCTTGAAAGACTTGGGCGCGAAAGAAGTGGAAGTGTCATTCCCCACAATCAGCAACGACCCCGAATACCGTCAAGTGAACTCGATTCTAGCGGCGATTGAGGGTGGAACTGTGTGGCGTGAGGAAGGTCGAGACGTGATCCTCGATATTCTCAACATGCAGAAGCAGAAGGAAGGGCTACCTCCGCTACAGGACCACCCTGATAAGAGTGGCACGATTGTGACGGGTTCAGCGGTGTCTAAACCGGGCGCTCCAGCAAAGGGTGCGGCGCAGTTGAAAGACGCCCCCACAAACCACGACAATGACGACAAATAACGTGGTACAATAGGGCATATGACGACTACTACGCACACGATGGAAGTGTCTGAGAGCGCCAGCGCTCTCGGCACTGTCACGGGTAAACGCCGCTGGAAGGCGCGCCTGATTGGAACGGGCCGAGGAAGTAAGGCTCTCTACACTCAGGAAGCCATGTCTACAGCGGCAGCGGCGTTCCCGATCGGCACAAAAGTGAACGCGGATCACATGTCGTGGCGTGAGAAGGACGAGCGCCCCGAAGGTAGTATCACCCGCATGATTGGCGTGATCGCTACTGAGCCTGTGGCCGAAGCAGACGGAGCTTACGCAGAAGTGGAGTTCACTGAAGAGTGGGCTCCCACGATTGAGCAAATCGCTCCCTTCAGGACCACGATGGCCCCGTATTTGGCGGCGGCCTCCCGGGCCACCTCCAGGCGCCGGTCCTGCACCGCCGGAGTGGAGGCCCCCAACAGGCGGGCCATCTCCCCGGGGTGCGGGGTGAGGAGGCGCGGTCCGGCGGCCGCCGCCAGAGAAGCGGGGTCCCCGGCCAGGGCGTTGACCCCGTCGGCGTCCACCACCATGGGGAGAGGCAGTTGCCGCACCAGGCGCCGCACCAGTTCCTGGGTCTCCGGGTGGGTCCCCAGCCCCGGCCCCAGGGCCAGGGCGGTGCAACCCGAGGCGAAGGCCAGAATAGGCTCCAGGGCCTTGATCCCCAGGGCCCGGGCGCCCGTCGCCTGGGGCAAAGGCAGGGTCATGGCCTCGGTAAGCTTGACTTCCATGATGTCGTTGAGACTGGCGGCAATCCCCAAGGTCACCAGGCCGGCCCCGGCCCTGAGGCCTCCCAGGGAGGCCAGGGCGGCGGCGCCGGTCTTGCCTTCGGACCCGGCCAGCACGAAAAGATGACCGAAGGTCCCCTTGTGGCTGCCAAAAGGCCGGGGCGGGATGAGCCGGCGCAGCTCCCGGGCCTCGGCCAGCTCCACCGGCGCCTCTCGGGCCAGATCAGGCGGAATGCTGAGGTCCACCCGCCACAGGCGGCCCACGTAGTCCCGTCCCGGCGGCAAAATCTGGCCGATTTTGGGCCAGCCGTAGGTCACGGTAACTTCGGCTTCGACGGCTGCACCCAAGATCTTCCCGGTATCGGCGGACAAGCCGCTGGGGAGGTCCACCGCCAACACCGGCGGCCGCAGGTGATTCACTTTGTCGATCAAGGCGGCCAGCAGGCCCTGAACCGGCTTATCCAGGCCGGTGCCCAGGAGAGCGTCCACGATGAGGCCGGCCCGGGCCAGGTGGTGGACCACCGGATTGAGCTGGGATTCCTCCGTGACCTCCATGACTTCCAGACCATGGTGGGCCAGGATGTCCAGGTTTACTTTGGCGTCGCCCCGCACCTGGTCCCGCCGGCCCAGCAAAAAGACGGTCACCGGCTCGCCGGCCTGGGCCAGGTAGCGGGCCACCACGAAACCATCGCCGCCGTTGTTGCCCCGGCCGGCCAGCACCGCGACCTCGCCGGTAAGATCGGGGAATTCCCGCCGCAGGACCTGGTAGGTGCTGCGCCCGGCGTTCTCCATGAGCACCAGGGACGGAATCCCCACCTCATTGATGGCCCGGCGGTCCAATTCCCGCATCTCGGCGGCGGTGACCAGTTTCATGCCTCAGCCCAACCTTGAATTTTACCAGCTAAGATAACACACCTGTGGGGGGATTGCCAGGGTTGGCGGACACCCCGGAACCATCAGCCGCTGGCAGTCAAATTAGAAAGGCGGCCCGAGGGCCGCCTGGCTGACCGGCAAGTGACTAGAGTTTCCTAAAAATGATACTCCAAGCCAACGACAATTTTTTGATTGTCAAAATCGAAGTGGACATTCTTGCCGTCACCTGCGCCGCCTGATAATGAAGCGCTGACCGCCCGAGGTTAGATGTTGAACGCCCAATTGCACATCCCATTGTTTGATATACTTAAACTCTACCAAGGCCGCGATGTTCTTAGTGAAATAGTAGCGCACCCCCACCTCGGTATCCAGCGAAAAATTCTTGGCCGAATCGTTCTGAAAATAAAGCACTGCCACTCCGGGGCCGATACCGATATAGGGTTGCAATCTCCCAAAAGGCACCTCCTTGTCCTGCAAAAAGCCATAGCGCCCCACAATGTGCAAGGCCATGGTCCAAATCAGGTTGCCCTGTGCCTCAGTAAAAATAGGAGCGTTAGATACCGGGGGCTTCACAGTGACCTGCTGCTGGGGCCGATTATTACTGGCAATGCTACCCTCGCCTTCGAAACCCAGGTAAGGGATGCTGTCTAAAAAATAACCCACTTTTACACCACCGACCGGACCCGGATCGGTCTTGACATTTTTGGCCGCGGTTTGAAGCTCCAAACCACTGGGGCTTCTTATTGGTTCGAAGCTCCAGTTAGCCGAATTTACCAGAGATACGCCGGCAAAACCGCCATAATAAAATTCGCCGGGACCTTGGTACCCCAGCTTCCCTGGGCATCCGGGGGCTAGGACGACCTGTTCTTCCACAGCAGATATCCGCCCAGGGCGAGGACCGCAACGCTGGCGATGGGCACCGCGGTAATTTCAAGATTAGACCCTAAGGCGTTCGCCCGAGCTCGCGATTGCCAGCCTGAAATGGCTAAACAGCAAACTATCGTTAAAATTGCCGTTAACTTGAGCAACTTCATCGGTTTCTCCCCAAAATCTTGATTATCATGCTGGGCTATTTTAAGGGTGAGTCCGATGCCATGTCAAGTTATAATGATGACTCTAAGTTAAGGACGTTGGAAGTTCGGCCGGTGATTCCGGAAAATCAGCCCACGGGGTTTCGGATAATCATGTTGACTCAGGGCCTGATGATTGTTAAATTTTCATAGTTAATATGGTGTAAAAAGGTAATATATACTATTGGTCATCATCGATTATCAGGCAGGCAATCTCACCAGCGTGGTTCGCTCCTTCAAGGCCTTGGGGGTGGAAGGCCGGGTGACCCAGGATCCGGACCAGGTGGCCGCCGCCTCCCGGGTGGTGTTTCCGGGGGTGGGGGCGGCCGGCAAGGCCATGGCCACCCTGAAAGAAATGGGCCTGGACCGGGCCTTACAAGAGAGCTTCCGGAAGGGCACCCCCATCCTGGGCATCTGCCTGGGGGCCCAGATCATTCTGGAATACAGCGAGGAAAACGACACTCCCTGTCTGGGACTGCTGCCGGGCCGCACCCGGGTCTCCCCGGCCGGCGGGCTTGAAGATTCCCCACATGGGTTGGAACCGGGTGCGC
>CAVRMZ010000066.1:0-4256 GCA_963722445.1 uncultured Bacilli bacterium
TCCTTAGGCAATGGCATCGATCCGATTGACGTCATCGCCAAGTATGGCGTGGATGCCATGCGCTATTTCATCACGACCAGTTCGACGCCGGGCATGGATATGCGCTACAGCGAAGACAAGCTCGCCGCCAGCGAAGCCTATCTTAATAAAATATGGAACGCCTGCCGCTATGTCGAAGGCGTCATTGGGGAGGACTATGCGCCTCGGGCTTTGGACAAGAAGAAGCTTGGGACCGTCGATGCCGCCATTCTCGACAAACTCGAGAAAACGATTAAGCGCGTGACTTCCCGAATGGAAGCTTACCAATTTGGCCAAGCTTCCTCCGTTCTTTATGATTTCGTCTATGACGATTTCTGCTCTTCCTATCTTGAAATGAGCAAAGTGGCTTTGGCTCAGAAGGGAACGGAGAAGGAGACGACAAAAGACGTTCTCTATATGGTCATGAAGGACATTATCCTCTTGATTTATCCTTATACGCCCTTCATATGCGAAGAGATGTATCTCTCGCTCCCAGGGCATAAAGAGAGCGTGATGCTTGAGTCTTATCCGGAATATGATCATACGTTTCTCAATAAAAAAGCGGTGGCGGCCGTTGCGGTGCTTGAGAAGATGATCCGCGATATCCGGAACTACAAATCCAGTAATGCCTTGGCCCCCAATGCCAAAGTGAAACTCGTGGTTTCGCCAAAAGAACCATTTGCGGGTTCCGGCGAATACCTTTCACGTTTTGCCTTCGCCTCAAGCTATGAGGTCTCGAAAGAAACCTTAAAGGGCAGCCCCTTCATCTATGACGGAAGCGAACTCATCGTCGAAGAGGATATCGACAAGGCTTCCTTGAAGGCCAAACTCGAAGCGCAGATGAGCGCCTTGTCCTTTGAGGCCGAGCGTTCCACGAAGATGCTCGGAAATCCTGGTTTCGTGGCCAAAGCCCCTAAAGAGAAGGTCGATCTTGAGAAAGAGAAACTGGCTAAAAACGAAGCCCTTCTCGCCCAAGTGAAAACGAAATTGGCGGAACTTAAGTAAATCTTCTGGTCGAAAAATGGGAATAGCCTCTAAGCAATGGTGCGGAGGTAAATTCATGGAAGGACAAGAACTTACGTTGGCCGAAAGGCTCATTCTGAGACCAGGGGAAGCAATCACCCTGGCAGCTGTCATGGCCATTCTCGTCGTCTCAATCGCGACCGTCGTCATTTATCGGATGTTCAAGAGTTCGAATGGTAGCGCGAAGCTCCCAGGCGGCTGGCAGTTCACCTGGAAATGAGGATTGCGGACCTCCCCCTTTCGGAACGTCCGCGGGAAAAGGCTAAGGGGAAAGGCTTTGCTGCCCTTTCCAACACGGAGTTGCTGGCTTTGATTCTAGGCAAAGGCGTCAAAGGTTTTTCGGCCTTGGACTTAGCCACCGAACTTCTCATCTCTTTCCGTTCTTTGGCAGCGATCGGGGAAGCGAGCGTGCCTGCGCTTTCGGACATCGCAGGCGTTGGGGAGGCCAAATCGCTTCTCCTTAAAGGAGTTTTCGAGGTGGCCAAGCGGATGGAATTAGAAGAGGCGTATTCCGATCCCGTTTCACCTCGTGAGATTTTTGCCCACCATCGTCTCGCTTTCGCCCACAAAAGCACGGAATCCCTTATCGTGATGCTTTATGACCGAAAAGGAATGTTCGTGCGGGAGAAGACCTTGTACGAAGGGAGCGAAAAAAAGCTTGAAGCCAGCGAGCGCGGGATTTTGGCGGAGGCTCTTTCGTCAAGAGCTTTTGGCTTCCTTATCGTCCACAACCATCCCTCAGGCTTTCCTTTGCCTTCGCCCGGAGAGCTGACTTTAACGGGGTCCCTCAAAGAAAAAGCTTCGTCCTTAGGGCTCGTTTTCCTCGACCATCTGATTATGGCAGGGGAGCGTTATTATTCATTCAAAGAAAACGGGATGGTCTAGGCTACTCGTGAGGAGGGGCCGACGTAATTAAGAAAGGCACAACCAAGCGCGATTTCGCTTCCTTTCGCGTGTGAGAGTGCTATATTATTCACGTTGTCGCCCTCCTTAGGGCCTCAACCGCATCCCTACGGTTTCCAATCATCCGAGTCATCGGGTGAACCGCATGAAGCGAGTCATAAGTCAAAAAAGGAGGATAAAACATGTACGCTATCGTAGAAACTGGCGGCAAGCAAGTCAAGGTTTCGGTCGGAGACAAAATCTTCGTCGAGAAACTTGATGCGGAAGCTGGCAAAGACGTGACCCTCGAGAAAGTTCTTTTCTTGGGCGGTGAGAAGACCGTTATCGGCAATCCATTTGTGAAGGGTGCCACGGTCACCGCCAAAGTCGAGAAACAGGGCTTGTCGAAGAAAATCACGATCTACAAGTACAAGAGCAAGTGCAATGAACGCAAAAAGCAAGGCCATCGTCAGCCCTATACTTGCCTTGTCATCAGTTCGATTAATGCCTAATGGTTATCGTCACGCTGCATTATCAAGGTAGCTCTTTCGCTGAAATGACGGCGGATGGGCATGCCAATAGCGGCGAGGCGGGCCATGACCTCGTATGCGCTGCCATTAGTTCGATTATCTTCGGAGGTCTCAACAACCTCACCGATGGCGATGCGAATTACAAAGTCGAAGCCGACAAAAAAGGTCATATCCGCTTCCGGAGCCTCAAAGTTCCAAGCACGCATGACGCGATTGTCCTAGAGACGATCGCCAAACAAATCGAAAGCATCGCTTCTTCGCATTCGGAGAATGTGAAGCTAGAAAGGAAGAATGACAAATGAATTTCATCATTGATCTCCAATTCTTCGCCTCAAAAAAAGGCGTCTCGAGCACCAAGAACGGCCGCGATAGCGCTGGTCGGAGACTCGGCTCGAAAGTAGGAGATGGTCAGCATGTTCTCGCTGGTAATATCCTTTATCGCCAGAGAGGGAGCAAGGTTCAACCCGGCGTCAATGCCAGCAAGGGCGGAGATGATACCATTTATGCCCGTATCGATGGCATCGCCAAATTCGAACGTGTCGGAAAACGCGGCAAAAAGGTTTCCGTCTACGCCGAAGCCACGAAATGAACCTTCGTTTCCACTATCTACCATAAGCTGAAATTAGCGATCTCATAAAGAGGTCGCTTTTCTTTTGAAAAGCTTTTGGTGGCAGCCGAAATTTCCTAAAAATACCATTATCGATGATTTTGGGTTTCAATGATCGTTTGCCTGCTAGGAAATATCAAGCGAGGATTGCTTTGCTTTTTACTCAATGCTCCAGTGTCATGAGATTCTTAAGCTTCCGCTTTTCCGCCCTTTTTGCTTTGCCCAAGCAAGGAAACAAAACGGCCCATGGACTTCTTCTTCATTGTTATTCGTGATTTTCGGCAGTGACTTCAATATAATAACAAGGCTATGAAAATAAGCGTTGTCTTTCCGACCAAAAATCAAACCATCAAACTTCTGAAGAACCTTCGAGAGAAAGGCTTGCCATATTACGATTCTTTAGGGATCGCATATGAGTTCATCATCGTGAGCGACGGCTCTGATGAGGCAAACCAGAAAGCTATGGAAGCGGCGATGAAGGATCTGCCGCTCCAATGCCATCTCGTTCCTTATGAGGCCACCAAAGGCAAAGGCCATAACGTCAAGCGCGGCATTTTGGCCGCCACTGGCGATTATGTCATGTTCATGGATGCGGATTTTGCCACTGATTTGGCAACCCTCACTCCGATTCTCCCTCATCTCGCTGACTATGATTGCTGGATTGGGTCACGACATTGCATAGGCGCTGATATCATCAAAGATCAGGCACCCATTCGAAAGTTCATCAGTTGGTGCAGCCGGAAACTGATTAAAGCACGTTTTCATTTGTCCGGGATTACGGATACCCAATGTGGTTACAAGATTTTCCGGGCACCCATTGCCCAAGCTTTGGCTAAGCGTCAAATCATTGACGGATTCGCCTTTGACATCGAATATCTCTATTTTTTTCGCCTTAACGGTTTTTCGATCAAAGAAGTTCCGGTTAAATGGACCAATGACGACGATAGTTCGATGAACCATCCTCTCAGGACTTCGCTTGATTTCATGAAGCAGATGCGTTTGATTAAGCGCAATCGCCGCAATTATAAACTCACCGAAGCGGAAAAAGCCGCCTTGGCGAAGAAAGCATAAAGGAACAAAAATGTTGATCGATCGATGCATCGTGGAAGTTCGGAGCGGAAAGGGCGGTGATGGCGCCATTTCCTTTTTGCGTGACAGAAACACCCAGTTGGGCGGACCCGACGGCGGCAATGGTG